>JABWBJ010000168.1 GCA_013360595.1 Gemmatimonadaceae bacterium
GCAGCCGGCCGCCGTCGGCGCTGCAGAAGCTCTTCACCCCGGCCGATTCGGCGCGGGCGGCGGGCGACTCGGCGCGCCAGGACACGGCGGTGACACCCGCGACCGGCGGCCCGATCTCATCGGTCCTCGCCCCCGGCCAGATGCCCGGCGAGTACTTCGTCCTGGAGAAGGACATCCCGCGCGCCGAGTACTACTTCTCGCTCCCGCAGATCCAGGCCGCGCTGCCACCCGGGAAGACGGTCCGGTGGAGCGCCGACACGCTCCAGATGGGCGGGCAGGTGGTCAAGGCGCTCTACGTGCTCGACGCGCGCGAGATTCTCGACGGGCAGTACATCGAGAACGCCAACCCCAACAACTCGCCGATTGACGGCACCGTCGTCGAGTTCCAGCTGAACAACGAGGGCGGACGCCGGTTCCGGAACGAGACCGCCAAGCACATCCAGGACTACATGGCGATCGTTCTCGATGGCCGCGTCATGGGCCGTCCCCCGGTCATCCAGAGCGCCATCGGCACCCGCGGGCAGATCACGCTGGGCCGCCGCGACCTGCAGGAGGCGCAGGACCTGGCGCTGGTGCTTCGCGCCGGTGCGCTGCCCGTCCCGCTCAAGGTCGCCGAGGTCGCCAACATCGGCGCCTCCCTCGGGGACGACGCGATTCGTCAAGGCGTCTCCGCCGGCGTCCTCGGCCTCGCGATCGTCGTCCTGATCATGGTCGTCTACTACCGGTTCAGCGGCTTTCTCGCGGTGATGGGCCTCGTGTTCTATTCCATCACGACGCTGGCCGTGCTGGCGCAGTTCGGAGCCGTGCTCACGCTGCCGGGGCTCGCGGGCTTCGTTCTCTCGATCGGCATGGCGGTGGACGCCAACTTCCTGATCTTCGAGCGGATTCGCGAGGAGCTCGACCGTGGCAAGACCATTCGAACGTCGATCGATGAGGGCTTCGCCCACGCCTGGAGCGCCATCGTCGACACGCACGTGACCACGGCCCTCACCGCCGCGATCCTGTACCAGTTCGGCACCGGCCCGGTCCAGGGCTTTGCCGTCGCCCTCCTCGCCGGCATCGGCTCCTCCCTGGTCAGCGCCATCTTCGTCGTCCGCACGCTCTTCCTCGTCTGGCTGAACCGCACGCGCGGCGCGAAGCCGCTGAGCATCTGATGCTGCGCATCCTCCATAACACCAAGATCGACTTCATCCGCCGCTGGCGGACGGCCGCCATCGTCGCCACGGCGTTCACCATCCCGGCCGTCGTGCTGATCCTGATGAACGGCTTCAACTGGAGCATCGAGTTCACGGGCGGCACCCGGATCCAGCTGAAGTTCGCTCAGGCGCCGAACGTCGCCGACGTTCGCGCGGTGCTGACCAACGCCGGCTTCGCGTCCGCGGAGATCGCGACCTTCGGGAGTCCCGACGAGCTCATGATCCGCGTCCAGGATCAGGAGGCCGTGGCGCGCCAGGAGCAGGGGGCGGGCGCCGTGGTGGCCGAAATCCGCGCCGCGCTCGACCAGCGCTTCGGCGCCGGCTCCTATACGGTGGGGCGCACCGAGGGCGTCGGTCCCAAGGTGGGTGAAGAGCTGAGCCGCCAGGCCGCCGTCGCCGTACTGATCGCGTTCGCCATCACGCTGGTCTACCTCGCCTGGCGCTTCGAATGGCGCTTCGCCCTCGCCACCATCGTGGCAACGCTCCACGACATCGTGGCCACGCTGGCGTTCATGAAGTACCTCAACCTTGAAATCTCGCTCTTCGTCGTCGGCGCGATCCTGACGGTCATCGGCTACTCCATGAACGACAAGGTGGTGGTCTTCGACCGCGTCCGCGAGAACCTGAAGAAGGGCCGCAAGATCCCGCTCTACGACCTGCTCAACATCTCGGTGAACGAGACGCTCCCGCGCACCGTGATGACCGGCTCCACCACCCTGGCCTGCCTCGCCGCTCTGCTGATCTTCGGCGGCGACGTCATCCGGCCGTTTGCCTGGGTGCTCACCTTCGGCATCATCGTCGGCACCTTCAGCTCCATCTACGTGGCCTCGCCCGTGCTCCTCTGGATCGAGCGGAAGTATCCGCGCGACTCGGCGGACAAGGCGCACGTTTCCAGGAGCCAGGCGCGCGCCGAATCGGAGGCGGAGAAGGAACCGCCGTCCAGGCCGGTGCGCAGCACCAAGGCCCCCGCAGGCCGCTGAGGAGCCGCCCAGGCGCGGGCGGCGCGGCCCGATGGCCGTCTTTGCGGACAGCCACGTGCACCTCGCCGACTCGGCCTTCGAGCCGGATCGCGAGATCGTGATTCGGCACGCGGTCGACGCCGGCGCCTCGATCCTCGTCTGTATCGGGGAGTCGCCCGACGCCGCCGACCGCGCCCTCGCCGTGGCCGCGGCGCACCCCGGCCTCGTCTGGCACACCGCCGGCATGCACCCGCACGAGGCCACCTCGTTCGACCTCGCCCGGGATCTTCCGCGCTTGCGCCAGCACGTGGCCATGGGCGCCGTCGCCGTCGGCGAGTGCGGCCTGGACTATCACTACGACCATGCGCCCAGGGACGTGCAGCGCGAGATCCTGCGCTCGCAGGTCGGCCTGGCCGCCGAACTTGGCCTTCCGCTCGTGATCCACTCGCGTGAGGCAGCGGACGATACGGCCGCGATGGTCCGCGAGGCGGGACAGGCCGGGGTCCGCGGCGTGCTGCATTGCTTCACCGGTCCGGTGGTACTCGCCGAGACGGCCCTGGAGGCGGGGTGGTACGTGTCGTTCAGCGGCGTCGTGACCTTCAGGAAGTGGGACGACGACGGCCTGATTCGCGCGATCCCGGCCGACCGCATCCTGCTGGAATCCGACGCGCCGTACCTGGCCCCCGTCCCGTTCCGCGGAAAGCGGAATGAACCGGCGCACGTATCCCTGACGCTCGCACGCGTCGCCACGGCCCGCGGCCAGGCCCCCGACGAGCTTGGGCCGATCGTAGTCGAGAACACCGTCCGGTTTTTCGGTCTGGCGACCTCGAAGGCGCGTTCATAGGTTGCGCCCGCGTCCGTACCCTGTACCCCGTCCCCGTACCCTGAACCTCATGTCCGTCCCGTCCGACATCGAGATTGCCCAGCAGGCCCGGATGCGGCCCATCGCCGAGGTCGCCGCCGAGCTCGATCTCGGGCCCGACGACCTCGATCTCTACGGCAAGTACAAGGCGAAGATCCCGCTGGCGATTTCGGAACGGCCGCCCCGCGGCAAGCTCGTGCTCGTCACGGCGATCAATCCGACGGCAGCCGGGGAAGGGAAGACCACGACCTCGGTTGGCCTGGCGCAGGCCTTCCGCCGGATCGGCAAGCGCGTGGCCCTGTGCATTCGGGAGCCCTCCCTCGGTCCGGTGTTCGGTGTGAAGGGCGGGGCCGCCGGCGGCGGCTACGCGCAGGTGCTTCCGATGGACGACATCAACCTGCACTTCACCGGGGACTTCCACGCCATCTCCAGCACGCATGCGCTCCTCTCGGCGATGCTGGACAATCACCTCCAGCAGGGGAACGCGCTCGGCATCGATCCGCGGCGGATCACCTGGCCGCGCACGATCGACATGAACGACCGGGCGCTCCGCAAGGTCATCGTCGGGCTCGGCGGTCCGGCCGAAGGCGTCCCACGCGAGGAACGGTTCGTCATCATTCCCGCGTCGGAGATCATGGCCATCGTCGCGCTCGCGTCGAGCGTGAAGGACCTCGAGGAGCGCCTGGCGCGCATCATCGTGGGGTCGACGTACGGCGCCGACCGCAAGCCGGTGCGCGCCGGCGACCTGAAGGCCGCTGGCGCCATGGGCCTCCTGCTCAAGGACGCCATCCGGCCGAATCTGGTGCAGACGCTCGAAGGCGGTCCGGCGTTCGTACACGCCGGTCCGTTCGGCAACATCGCGCATGGCTGCAACAGCGTCGTGGCCACGCGCGCGGCGCTCGCGCTGGCCGACATCGTCGTCACCGAAGCCGGTTTCGGCTCCGACCTGGGCGCCGAGAAGTTCTTCAACATCAAGTGCCGGTCGGCCGGACTGAAGCCGGAGGCCGCGGTTCTGGTGGCGACGATCCGGGCGCTGAAGCTCAACGGCGGCGCCCACAAGTCGAAGCTCGGCACCGAGGATCTCGGCGCGCTCGAACGCGGGCTCCCGAACCTCGAGCACCACATCCGGAACGTGAAGCAGTTCGGGCTCCCGGTCGTGGTGGCCGTCAACCGGTTCACGTCGGACTCCGACGCCGAGCTGAAAATGGTGGTGGACGCCGCGCGCCGCGCCGGCGTGCGCGTCGCGATGAACGAGGTGTGGGCCCGCGGCGGCGCGGGTGGCGAGGAGCTCGCGCACGAAGTGCTGGCGCTGCTCGCGCAGGGCGGTGCGGATTTCCAGCCGATCTACGACACGTCGCTTCCGATCCGCGACAAGGTGGCCGCGATCGCCGCCAAGGTCTACGGCGCCGATGGCGTGGACTTCTCGGCCAGGGCTGAACGGAGCATCGACTATCTGCAGTCGATCGGCATGGGTGCGACGCCGATCTGCATGGCCAAGACGCAGTATTCGCTGAGCGACGACGCGACGAAGCTGGGGCGGCCGACGGGCTTCCGCATCACGGTCGGGGAAGTCTATCCGGCGGCCGGCGCCGGCTTCGTCGTCGCCCAGTGCGGCGACATCATGACCATGCCCGGACTGCCGAAGGAGCCGGCCGCCGAACGGATGGCGGTGAAGCCCGACGGCAGCATCGTGGGCCTGTTCTGACAAGGAGGCGACGTGACCACCCGCATCGTCAGCACCGCATCCGCGCCAGCGGCCATCGGACCGTACTCCCAGGGCGTCATCGCCGGCGGATTCCTGTTCACCGCGGGACAGATCGCGTTCGATCCTGCGACCATGCAGGTGGTCGATGGTGACGTGGTGGTCCAGACGCGCCGCGTGCTGGAGAACCTGCACGCCGTGCTCGCCGCCGCGGGCGCCGGCTGGAAGAACGTGGTCAGGACGACCGTCTTCCTGACCGACATGGCCGACTTTCCGCGCGTGAACGAGGTGTACGCCGAGATCATGGGCGACGCGCGCCCGGCGAGATCGACGGTCCAGGTTGCCGCGCTGCCGCGCGGTGTGGCCGTCGAGATCGAGGTGGTGGCGTACCTGGGGTAGGGTACAGGGTGCGGGGTTCGGGGTTCAGGGCGCACTTCTCCCCTTGGACCCTGTACCTTCCCTGAACCCTGAACCCCGAACCCCGAACCCCGAACCCCGAACCCTATTGTCGCGATGCCCTACCACCGGGACGACCTCTTCCGCCTCACCCAGTTCGCCCGCTGCGCGGGTTGAGCCGCCAAGTTGGGTCCGGGCGACCTGTCGCGCGCCCTCGCGCCGCTCGCCGCGAGACCCGACTCCCGAATCCTCGTTGGTCGCGAGACCTTCGACGACGCGGGAGTGTTCCGGCTGTCTGACGAGCTCGCGCTGGTCCAGACGGTCGATTTCTTCGCGCCCATCGTCGACGATCCGTACGAGTTCGGGCAGGTAGCCGCGGCCAACGCGCTCTCCGACGTCTACGCCATGGGCGGCACGCCGATCATGGCGCTGGCCATCGTCGGCATGCCGGTGAACAAACTGCCGCTGGAGGCCATCGGCCGCATCCTCGAAGGCGGCGCCAGCGTGTGCGCCCAGGCCGGCATCCCGGTGGCCGGGGGCCACAGCATCGACTCGCCCGAGCCGATCTACGGCCTCGTGGCGCTGGGCATCGCCCACCCGGACATCATCAAGCGCAATGCCGACGCCAGGGAGGGCGACGTGCTGATCCTCGGCAAGCCGCTGGGCGTGGGCATCCTCGGCTCGGCCATGAAGAAGGGCGTGCTGGATGCCGACGGCTACGCCCAGATGATCGCCACC
>JABWBJ010000169.1 GCA_013360595.1 Gemmatimonadaceae bacterium
CGCCGTCGCCGGGGGACGGCCGCGCCGGACAGCGGCCGGTCAGCGTCCGCTTCGCCCCTTCGGCTCTCCGCGGACGCGCCTGGCGTAGAAGGACGCTGCCCCGAGCGGCCCCATCGTGGCCGTGCCGGTGAGCGAGTCGGCGCTCTGGACCATGCCTTTCACGTTGACGGACAGGGGCTGGCCGTTGAAGGACGCCGAGTAGGCGAAGGCGAACTCGCGCCCCCTGACGCTGCCGACCACTTCGAGGTCGCCTAACGTCTGGGACGAGTACGTGCCGATGAGCGAATCGCCGCGCTGGACCAGCGTCACCTCGGAACCCGCCGTCTGGCCCTCGGACGTGACGGTGATCATCCAGCGCCCGGTGAGGTCCACCGCGCCACGGGACTGAGCCTGGAGCGGGGCGAGGGCCACGCCGAACAGGAGCCATCCGAATGCACGCATCGTCAGCCCCCCGCGCTCCCGCCGGCGCCGGCAGGGTCCTTCTGCCGGACCGCGGTGAATGTCCCCGATCCCATGCCCCCCATGTCCACGGAGCCACGCAGGGCGTCCTTGCCGTTCATCGAGCCGGTGAAGGTCATCGTGAACGAGTCGCCACCCGCCGCCGTCGTGAATCCGAAGGAGAACTCCTGGCCCTTCACGCTTCCTTTCAGGTCGATCTCGCCGAAGACCTGGGACGAGTAGCGGCCCGTGATGGAGTCACCCTTCTGCGTGAGGGTGACCAACGGGGATCCGGATCCTCCCTCGTAGGTGACCGTGAACTGCCACTTGCCGGTCACGTCGACCCTGGCGTCCTGCGCCGGTGCGGGGGGCGCGAGGGCCAGCAGCATGGCCGGCACGACCGCGGACTTCAGCATCCTGTTCATTCGTTGCACTCCGTTGATGGCGCGTGGTACTCCCCGGAAGTTGGAAAGGTGCGGGCGGCCGGGCAACGGCTCTCATGACGAGCCGCGCCGTGGCGGGCGGGGACGTTCGGGAGCGCCTCAGGGAGTCCACCACAGGAGGCCCTCGTGGGCGCGGCTGTGCGGAACCCTCCACAGCGGGCATGCCGCACGGCGTCGCCCTCGCTGCGACCGGCACCGTGCGTTCGCCGCCCGGCGACGGCACCGATCACCGCCACCGTTCCATCCGCGCGAACACGTCGTCCTCGCCGATCTCGATGGACAGCTGGGCGAGCGCTTCGCGGCGGGCCCCGCGCCACTCGAGGTCGGCGACCTGCTCCGCCAGGGGCACGTCGGTGCGCAGCGTGGCCAGGCGCCGGTAGAGGGCGACTTCGATCCGGTGGTGCCGGAGGCTCTCCGCCAGCGCCTCGGCGCCTCGCACCTTCACCTGCCACTGCGACGCCTCGTCGGGGATGGCCTCGAGGTGCCCGTAGTGCGCGAGGACGGCCGAGGCCGACTTCGCCCCCCAGCGCGGGACGCCGGGGATGCCATCGGCGTCGTCGCCGACGAGGGCGAGCCAGTCGGGGATCGAGGCGGGCCCGATGCCGAACTTCTCGACGACGCCGGCCTCGTCGAGCACGCGGCGCCGCATGCGGTCATAGCACACCACGCGCGAGCCGCGGATACACTGCGCCAGGTCCTTGTCCGGCGAGCAGATCACCACCTGCTCCACGGCGCGGTCGGCCTCGGCGCGCGCGGCAAAGGTCGCCAGCGCGTCATCACACTCGAACTCCACCATGCGCCACGTGGCGATGCCTAACGCCTCGGCGGCGCGCTCGGCGAGCGGGAACTGCGACATCAGCGTCTCCGGAACGCCTTCGCCGGTCTTGTAGTCTTCGAACAGCTCGTTCCGGAACGACTCGATGACGGTATCGAAGGCGATGCCGACGTGCGTGACGTCCGGCTCCCGCAGGAGCGCGAAGAGGGACTTCAGGATCCCGCGCGTGGCGCCGACTTCCCGGCCGTCATGGCGCACCTGCGGCGCGCCGAAGAAGGCCCGGAAGAGCTCGTAGGTGCCGTCGACCAGGTGCACGCGCATGCGGGAAGATGCCGTTCCGGCGCGCGACGCACCATCCGGGACTGGCGAGGGTCCGGGGCACCTGTCACATTCGCGCCCGTGCACCGCTACCCTGACTCCCCGGTCTTCTATCGATCGCTGGTTCGGGAGTACCCCCGCGCCGTCCGCGGGCGAGGGTGCTGGATCGAGGACGACACGGGCCAGCGGTATCTGGACGCGGTCGGCGGCGCCTTCGTGGCCAGCATCGGCCACGGCGTCACGGAGATCGGCGAGGCCATGGCGCGCCAGGCAGGGCGCCTCGCCTACGTGAACGGGACGGCCTTCACCCACGACGCCGTCGAGGAGCTGGCCGGGCGACTCGTCAGGCTGACCCCCGGCATGGACCGCGCCTACATCCTGGGCAGCGGATCGGAAGCGGTGGAGGCGGCGCTCAAGCTCGCCCGGCAGCACTGGGTGGAGCGCGGGCGTCCTGGCAAGCACCGGGTCATCGCCCTCGAACCGTCGTACCATGGCAACACCCTGCTGGCGCTCTCGGCGTCCGCGCGCCCGCACTACCGGGCCTACTGGCCCGAATGGCTGGCCGACATCACGAGAATCCCGGCCCCGTACGCGTACCGGTGCGCCTGCCGTGGCGATGCCGGGTGCCCCGCCTGCACCGGCGATGCCCTGGAAGACGCGATCCGTCGCGAGGGCGCCGAACGGATTGCCGCCTTCATCATGGAACCCGTCGGCGGCAGCTCGACGGGTGCGAGCATCCCGAGGGACGGGTACCTGCAGCGGATTCGGGAACTCTGCGACCACTACGACGTGCTGTTCATTGCCGATGAGGTGCTCTGTGGCGCCGGTCGCACGGGAACGTGGGTCGCCACGCAGGCCGAGGGGGTCGTGCCGGATATCACGACGCTCGGCAAGGGGATCGCCGGCGGCTACGCGCCCGTGAGCGCGGTGCTGGCTCGGGACGCGGTGATCGAGCCCATCGCCCGCGGGTCGGGAGCGCTCCTGCATGCCCAGACGTTCTCGCACCACGCGGTGACCTGCGCGGCCGCCGTCGCCACGATCGACTACATCGAGCACCACCGCCTGGTGTCACGCTGTCAGGCGATGGGCGGGGTCCTTCACCAGCGGCTCGACCGGCTGCGGTCCCTGCCCGGCGTCGGAGATGTTCGTGGCCGCGGCCTCCTGGCCGGCGTCGAGTTCGTGGCCGACGCGGGAACCCGCGCCACATTCCCCCGCCGGGCGCGCGTCGCCGAGCGGTTCACGCGGAATGCGCAGGACGAAGGGTTGATCGTGTGGCCGAATACAGGGCACGCGGATGGCGAGCATGGCGACCTCGTCATGCTGGCGCCCCCATACATCATCGAGGAGCGGGAGATCGACGAGATCGTCGCGCGCTTCTCCCGGGCGCTTGGCCGGACCATGGCGGAGGCGGCGGCGACCGCATGAGCAAGGTCATGACCATGACGGACGCGATCGCTGCCCACGTCCACGACGGCGACGTGCTCGTGATCGAGGGATTCACGCACCTGATCTGCTTTGCCGCGGCGCACGAGATCATCCGGCAGGGGCGACGTCGCCTCACGCTCTGCCGCCTGACGCCGGACCTGGTCTATGACCAGATGATTGCCGCCGGCTGTGCCTCGAAGCTCGTGTTCTCATGGGCCGGCAATCCCGGGGCCGGTTCACTGCATGCGTTCCGCCGAGCCGTCGAGTGCGATCCGCCGGCGATCGAGATCGAGGAGTACTCGCACTTCGGGATGGTGGCGCGCCTCAGCGCCGGTGCGGCGCGGATCCCCTTCTGGCCGTTGCGCGACTACCAGGGGACCGACCTGCCCGCGGCCAACGCACGCATCCGGTCGGTGACCTGCCCGTACACGGGGGAGACGCTGGCCACCGTTCCGGCGCTCAATCCCGACGTGACCATCGTACACGCGCAGCGGGCCGACGCCGACGGGAACGCCCAGGTCTGGGGCCTTCTGGGTACGCAGAAGGAGGCAGCGTTTGCGTCGAAGCGGGTGATCGTCGTCGCCGAGGAGCTGGTGGATGCCAGCGTGATCCGCGCCGACCCCAACCGGACCCTGATCCCGGGGGTGATCGTCGACGCGGTCGTGGTCGAGCCGTGGGGGGCGCATCCGTCGTTCGCCCAGGGATACTACGATCGCGACAATGAGTTCTACGTCGCGTGGGACCGGATCGGCCGCGACCCGCAGAGCCTTCAGCAGTACCTCGACGCGTGGGTCCACGGCATCGCGGATCGCGCCGAGTACGTGCGACGCCAGCCTGATCTCGTCGCGCGCCTTGCGGCGCGGCCCGCGATGAGCGGCGAAGTCAACTATGGATACTGAGCCTGGCTGGTCGCCCGGCGAGATGATGGCGGTGGCGGCCGCGCGCGAGCTGCGCGACGGCGAGGTGGTGTTCGTCGGCATCGGGTTACCGAACCTGGCCTGCCTGCTGGCGCGCGCGACGCACGCGCCCAACCTCGTGCTGATCTACGAATCGGGCGCCGTGGGGGCTCGTCCCGCCCGGCTGCCGCTGTCGATCGGCGATCCGGCGCTGGTGACCGGCTCGCTGATGGTCTGCGGCATGGCGGACGTCTTCCAGTGCTTCCTCCAGAGCGGGCGGATCGAAGCGGGTTTCCTCGGCGCCGCCCAGATCGACCGGTGGGGGAACATCAACACGACCGTGGTCGGCGACTATGCGCGGCCGAGGGTCCGGTTGCCGGGGAGCGGCGGCGCGCCGGAGATCGCCATCCACGCGCGGCGCACGCTCGTGATCACGCGGCTCGACCGGCGGGCCTTTCCGGAGCGGGTGGACTTCATCACGTCGCCGGGACACCGCGACCGCGCCGGTGTGACGCGCCAATCGTCAGGCATGCCGGGAGCGGGTCCGGTACGCGTGATCACCGATCAGGGCATCCTGGCGCCCAACGCCGAGTCCGGCCAACTCGAGCTGGCGGCGGTGTTCCCCGGGGCGGAGATCGAGACCATCCGTCGTTCCGTGCAGTGGCCCCTGTCGCTGCGATCGCCGCTGGAGCGGGTTGGGGCGCCGACGGAGGTCGAACTTCGAACGCTCCGTGAGGTGGTGGATCCGGGGCGGGTCTTCCTGAAGTGACTCGTGGTCGGTGATCGGTGCTTCGTGATGCGTGACCCGGCACTGCGGGCGGGCCGGTTCAGCATCTACCTCATGCGTGATACGCGCTCCAGCAGGTCCGCGACCGCGTTCAGCCGCGCGGCCAGCAGCGCGGCCTGCGCCGAAGCCCGCCCCGGGTCGCCCTCGTCGATCGCTTCCTGGATCCCGGGGAGCATCATGGCGGCGTAGGTCGGGCGCGGGGCGTACAGCACATGTTTGAACCATGGACGTCCCGGAATGCCGTCGTCGAGCAGGAACTGCTGCTCCACGCTCCGCAACGCATCGTTCAGTTCGCGCAGCCGCCGCGTACGATCAGGTCCCGGTGGCTCGTTGAGCAGGGTCGCCTGCCGGCGTTCGAGGGTGGCGGCCGCTGCTTTCCATCGGTGGATGGCGGCTCGCGCGGCGTCGAGGCTCGGCGCCCCCGCACCAGCCGCCGCCGCGATGCGCTCCGCGAATCCGTCCACCCGTGAGGCGTACAGGCCGAAGTCGAACGGCAGCACCTCGGCGTTCGCCAGGCGAAGCGCCATGCGGCCCCAGACGTCGGCCATCGCGGTCATGTACCGGAAGCCGGGGTCACCGAACCTCGTCATCCAGTAGTAGTTGTCGTACATCGAGTGATAGACGCCGTAGGGGCCGTCGAAGCTCATCTCGACGATCGGGACGCCCAGGAAGTTGAGGAAGACGGTGTAGTCGGACCCGCTTCCGAGCTCGTTGCCGGGGAGGTCGACGGGATCCGGCGTGGCCGCGGCGCCGGACGCGCCGCCGCCGATC
>JABWBJ010000170.1 GCA_013360595.1 Gemmatimonadaceae bacterium
ACCAAGCGCGGCGCCTGCCGCGGCGTGAAGGCGCGAGGGGGTGCGACGCGCGGACGCCGAAACCCGGGCGCACCCGCGCCGTAGTTGCGTCAGGCGCCGGGCGGCGCCACGAAGGTACTGGAGGATTCCCCATGTTCTCGATCCTGCTCGGCTTCGCGATCTCGGCGGCCGTCGCATTCTTCGCCTACTCCCGCTCGCGGGCGTTCGTCAGCGAACGTCTCCGTTATGTGGACGCCATCAATCATCCGATCGCGCCGTTCGCGGCGGGCGCGGGCGCGGCCTTGCTGGCGATGCCCGTCGTGGGCCTCCTTCCGCTCGTCGGAACGGGGACGGCGCTGACTCTGGGCCTCGCCGTGGGCCTCGGCGTGTCGGCCGGGCGCGGCGATGTGCCACGCCTCCCGCGGACCTGAACCACTGGCGTATCACCTTGCGGCGGGCAAGGGCGTCCTCAGCTCCACGCCGACAGAGCGCCGCCTGGCGGTCCCTCGTCAGGGCGTCACCTGCCTTGCGCGTGGGCACCGCCCGGGTTCCACGCTCCCTCCCGCGCGGCCGCAGGCGGCGAGACTGGCTGCCAGCATGAGCGCAATCCGGCAGACACGGTCTGCCGGCGCCTGACGTCAGTCGTCAGCCCGACGGCGGCGGTGCGGGACGTTATTACAGACTTCGCCGAGCCATCCGTCACAGGTGCCGGCGGCACCGGCATGGTTTGCGACGAAACGCAGTTCACCCGGGGTCGCGTTTGACGCTGCGAAACGGAGTCACCGGCGTAGGGTGCCGAGTCACGAGGTGCTCCCGCGCCCGGTCCAGGGCTTCCTCGAGCGTCATGTAGATCTGCCCCGCGCCCAGGTCGTCGTACGCCGGTGAGCGCTCCAGCGCCGCCAGCGGCTGGGCGTGGATCTCCGCCACCAGGACGAGGGTCCGCTCTGCCTTGCTCCGGTGCACCACATCCCGAAGCGCGCGGAGCCCGGTCGCGTCCAGCAGGGACACGTCCCTCATCCGGATGATCAGCACCTTCGGTTTCCGGCCCACCTGCGTCAGCGTTTCCTTGAACGCCTCCGCGGCGCCGAAGAAGAACGCGCCGCTGATCTCGAAGACCTCCACGCCGTCCGGGATCGACCGGCGGGACGTGAGCTCCTCCAGCGGAACGTCCCGTTCGTCGGAGGCCTCGCGCGCGAGCTCGCGCGTCACGGCGTTCACCGCCGTCACCTCGGACATGCGGTGCATGAACAGGAAGGCCGAGAGGACCATCCCGATCTCGATCGCGACGGTCAGGTCGACGACCACCGTGAGCAGGAAGGTGGTCAGCAGAACCGCGACGTCGCTCTTCGGCGCGCGGAGTTCCTCGCGAAAGGTGCGCCACTCGCTCATGTGGTAGGCCACCACGACGAGGATGGCCGCGAGCGTCGCCATCGGGATCAAGGCCGCCCACCGGCCGAAGAAGAGCGTGATGAGCAGCAGGGTAATCGCATGGACGATGCCCGCCACCGGCGTCCGGCCGCCGTTGCGGACGTTGGTCGCCGTTCGGGCGATGGCCCCGGTGGCCGGGATCCCGCCGAACAGCGGCGTCACGATGTTGGCGACGCCCTGCGCGACGAGCTCCATGTTGGCCCGATGCCGGGACCCGATCATGCCGTCGGCCACCACCGCCGAGAGGAGCGACTCGACGGCGCCGAGGAGCGCAATGCTGAACGCCGGCGTGACCAGCGCCGTGAGCTCGGCGATGCCGAGCCGAGGCATCTCCGGCGTGGGAATCGTGGCCGCGAGCGTGCCGAACCGCGAGCCGACGGTTTCGACGTCGATCCCCGCCAGGTGGACCACCGCCGTCGCGACGATGAGCGCGACGAACGGGCCCGGGATCCTGCGGTTGAGCCTCGGCCAGACGATGATGATCGCCATGGAGAGCGCTCCCACGCCGATCGCCGGCAGGCTGGCACTGCCGGCGTGGTCCGCGTACGCGGCCACCTTTTCCAGGAAGTTCGCCGGCACGTCGCCCATCTGCAGGCCGAGGAAGTCCTTGACCTGGCTGGAGAAGATGATGACGGCGATCCCGCTCGTGAACCCGGTCACCAGCGGCGTGGGGACGAACTTGATGACCGAGCCCAGCCGCGCGAGGCCCATGGCCAGGAGCATGAACCCGGCCATCACGGTCGCCACCATGAGACCCTGCAGTCCGTGCGTCTGGACGATGCCGTAGACGATGACGACGAACGCGCCCGTGGGGCCGCCGATCTGCACACGGGAACCGCCAAGGGCGCTGATCAGGAAGCCCGCGACGATCGCCGTGATCAGCCCGCGCTCGGGGGAGACCCCGGACGCGATGGCGAACGCGATCGCCAGCGGCAGGGCCACGATCCCGACGATGACGCCAGCGGTCAGGTCGCTGGCGAACTGCGACCGGTTGTAGTCCCTGAGCGTGGTGAAGAGCTTTGGAACGAGCACGTGCCTGGCGGGGGAGGTGCGGAGCGGGGTTGCGGATGTTACTTCCCTTCGCGCGTCCCGACCATCGGCCCGGCCCATTCGACCCATGGCATCCGTTCAGCGACTGACCCTCCTGCCTCAGTCATTCGCCATCGTGCCGCTCGCGGCGGGGAGCGGACTGCCGTGGTGGTCCGCAGCATCGCGCGGCCTGCTGGCGTGGACGCGCACCGATTCGGAGGACTCGCTCGTGTGCGAGGAGCGCCTCGTCCCCGACGGTGTTCGCGCCGAGCGCGGCTACCGGGCGCTCCAGGTCGCCGGTTCGCTGCCCATGCACGCCACGGGCATTCTGGCGGGGCTGGCCGCTCCCCTTGCTGCGGCCGGCGTGCCGATCTTCGTGCTCTCGACCTTCGAGACGGACTACGTGCTGGTTCCCGCGGGACGCCTGGAGGCCGCCGTCCGGGCGCTGAGGACTGCCGGCCACGCGATCGAGCCGTAGCTCACGTGCTGCCGCAGGCGCCTCCCGGCGTCCCGGCAGGCGCTACGCGTCCGTGGCTGGATCGCTGCCCTTCTTCCCGTTCGTCCACCACTTGAACAGGAAGTAGATGATGGCAATGGGGATGGCGATCTTGAGGATCGCGATGCCGAAGGACAGGAGGGCGAAGAAGCCCACCAGGAGCAGGACGCCGGCGACGAACGCGAACATGATGGGGAGCCCCACGAGTGCGAGGATGATGAACACCGGCAGCGCGAGGATCGCGAGCACGGCCAGCACGGGCAGCCCCACGAACTTCAGGACGAACGCGACGGGGATGAGCCAGGCCAGCGACCCAAGGGTCTTCAGGAGCACCCTGAACAGCGCCCACTTGGTGACCAGCGACTGGATCAATGCCCACATCCGGCGGCCTCGAAGGGTGGAACCGGTGACTCCCTACGGAGCCCGGCCGGCCCGGGTTTCCGGATGCTCCGCGCGCGCTGCCGGGAGCGGAGGTAGTTTTCGGGGTCTCCACACCTCGGCGGCATGGCAGAAGAGAAGGCAAGGAAGAAAACGGACCTGAAGCGCGCGTGGGCCGAGGCGCGCGCGCTGATGTGGACGCACCGGCGTTCGCTGTCCATCGGCCTGGTCCTGATGCTGGTGAGCCGGGTGGCGTCGATGGTGCTGCCGTTCAGCACGAAGTTCGTCATCGACGAGATCATCGGGAACGGGCGGATGGAGCTCCTGACGCCCATCGCGCTCGCCGCGGGGGGCGCGACGCTCCTCCAGGCCTTCACGGCCTTCCTCCTCTCGCAGGTGGTGAGCATCACCGCGCAGCGGGCCATCACCGACATGCGGATCGAGGTCGAGCATCACGTGCTGCGCCTGCCGGTGTCCTATTTCGATTCGGCCAAGACCGGGCAGCTGATCTCGCGGATCATGACGGACGCCGAGGGGATCCGGAACCTGGTGGGCACCGGCATCGTGCAACTGGTGGGCGGGTTCGTATCGGCGGCGATCGCCGTGAGCGTGCTGCTGTACCTGAACTGGCGGCTGACCCTGTTCACGATGGTCATGCTGGCGGCGTTCGGTGCGATGATGGCGATCGCGTTCAAGCGGCTGCGGCCGATCTTCCGCGAGCGGAGCGTCATCAACGCCGACGTGACGGGCCGGCTGGCCGAATCGATCGGCGGCGTCCGGATCGTGAAGGTTTACACGGCCGAGGAGCGCGAGGACGCGACGTTCCGGCGCGGAGCGCTGCGGCTGTTCGACAACGTGCGCCGGACAATCACCGGGACGTCGGCGGTCGGGTCCGGGGCACAGCTGATCGTGGGCGTGCTGGGCGTGCTGCTGATCGTGGGCGGAGTTCGCGCAGTGTCGTCGCAGGCGATGACGCTCGGGGAGCTGGCGACGTACGTCGTCTTCATCGGCATGGTGGCCGCGCCGCTGGTGGGGATCGCCTCGATCGGGACGCAGATCACCGAGGCCTTCGCCGGGCTGGACCGGATCCGCGAGTTGCGGAACGTGGCCCGCGAGGACGCGGACGACGCCGGGCGCGCGGCCCTCCCGGAACTCGCCGGGGACGTGATCTTCGAGGACGTGTCGTTCGAGTACGTGGCGGGGGTTCCGGTGCTGAAGCACGTGTCGTTCCACAGTCCGCCGGGGTCGACCACGGCGCTCGTGGGATCGAGCGGGGCGGGCAAGAGCACGGTGATCGGGCTGGTGATGGCGTTCAACCGGCCGAAGTCGGGACGGGTGCTCGTGGACGGGCACGACCTGACGACGGTGCGTCTGCGGGACTACCGGGCGCACCTGGGCGCCGTCATGCAGGACAACTTCCTCTTCGACGGGTCGATCCGCGACAACATCGCGTACGCGCACCCGGACGCCACGGACGAGGACGTCCGGCGCGCGGCGCGGATCGCGCACGTGCACGAGTTCGTCGAGAAGTGGGAGCAGCAGTACGACACCATCGTCGGCGAGCGCGGCGTGAAGCTGTCGGGGGGTCAGCGACAGCGGGTGGCCATTGCGCGAGCGATCCTGGCCGATCCCCGGATCCTGATCCTGGACGAGGCGACCTCGAGCCTGGACAGCGAGAGCGAGGCCCTGATCCGGGACGGCCTCCGGTCGCTCCGCCGCGGGCGGACGACGTTCGTCATCGCGCATCGGCTCTCGACGATCGTGAGCTCCGACCAGATCCTCGTGATGGAAGCGGGCGAGATCGTCGAGCGGGGGACGCACACGCAGCTGATGGCCCTTGGGGGCCGGTACCGGGAGCTGTACGACCGGCAGTATGGGGAGGAGCGGGACCGGTTCATCAACCCGGGCGAGGACTTCACGCCGGAGCCGGAGAACGTTCGCGAAGAGGCCCTGAAGGCCGCGGGGCCGGTGCGGAATCCGTAGAGGAGGGGACGCGGGCGACCGGTACGACTGCCTGGCTGGAGTACGCCAAGGAGCGGTTGCGCGAGGTTACCCCCGGAGCGCCGTGCCGCCATCCCGTGGGCAGCGCGTCACTTCTGCGACGTCGCGGAAAGGCCAGCCTCTGCCAGTCGCCGATACGGGTGCCCGACCGGCAGCAGGCGCTCATAGAGCCGTATGGCGCGCCGGAACATGGCTTCCGCCAGCTCCTGATCCCCCAGGCGTCGCGAGGCCTCGCCGAGATACTCGTAGCCGTCGGTGACGAAGAAGGGGCCGGCAGCCGGCCTCGCCGCTTCGAAGTCGACTGCCTGACGATACAATTCGGTGGCATCGGGTGCCCGACCGTGCGACGGCGAGATAGACGAGCCGGTTGAGGATGTCTCCCTCGTCCGGGTGTCCGCGAGGAAACGCGTCGCGCAGGTCGTGCAGCGCCCGGCGCAACAGGCGCTCCGCTTCGCCCTCGCCTCCCTGGGCCATGCGACGAACCAGGGACCGAGTTCGGCGCCGGGCTCGTCGCGGAGCTCCGCG
>JABWBJ010000171.1 GCA_013360595.1 Gemmatimonadaceae bacterium
GGCGTCCTGACGCCGTCGGCCGGCACTGCCTGACGAGAGCCGGGCTCAGGGCGTGGCGGTCCGCTGCGCGATGCGCCGGACCACGTCCAGCATGATCGCCGTGCCCCGCCGCAGGTTCGCCTCGGACATTCGCTCGTTGTTGCCGTGCAGCCCGGCGGCCTGCTCCACCGGAATCAGGAAGGGCGCGTACCCGTAGCTCGGGATGCCGAGCGCCCGGAAGAAGTGGCTGTCGGTGAAGCCGGTCTGGACGAGGGGGATCACGGACGCCTGCGGAAAGTGCCGGCGGGTCACGTCCACCATCGCTCGATAGGCGAGGTTGTCCTGCGGCGACACGGCCGGCGCGAAGCCAAGGATCTTCTCGATGCGGATCCCGGGATCGTTGATCGCGGCGGCGAGCTCGGCGATGAACGCGTCATGGTCCTGATCGGGGAGCGTGCGGCAGTCGATCTGCGCCGTGGCCTCCGTGGGCACGACGTTGATCTTGTTCGATCCCTCGAGCATGGTGATCGAGCAGGTGTTGCGCGTGAGCGCGGCGGCGGCCGGGGACTCGGCCTGCAGACGAAGGAGCGTAGCGGGGTTCCGGACCGCGGCAGCCATGTCCTGGAAGGCCATCTGCCATGGACCGGCGTTCGGTGCGATCCCCTTGAAGTAGGCATCCACGGCCGGGACGATCCGTGGCGCGAACTCGTACGTGCGGAGCCGCTCCAGCGCGCGCACCAGCCGCGTGACCGCGGTGGCGACCTGCGGCTGCGAGCCGTGACCGGGATTCCCCGTCGCGACGAGCTTGAGCCACAGCGGCACCTTCTGCGTCACCTCGATCCCGACCTGCTGGCGCCCGGCGTCCAGGCTCCCGCTCCCGCCCTCGTTGAGCACGAACCCGGTGCCGCGGAAGGCGTCGGGACGGTTCTTCACGATCCAGCCGGCGCCGAAGGCGCCACCGGCTTCCTCGTCGGCGGTGGCCATGAAGATCACGTCGCGGTCGAGCGGGACCTTGAAGCGGTGCAGGGCGATGAACGCCTGGAGGTGGGCGATCCCGAGCAGCTTGGTGTCGAGCGCACCGCGTCCGTACAGGTCGCCGTTGCGCAGTTCTCCGGAGAACGGGTCCACGTCCCAGTACCGTGGATCCGCGGGCACGACATCCATGTGGTGCAGCAGGAGCAGGGCCGGTTCGTTCCCTCCCTTGAGCCGCGCCCAGATGTTCCCGCGTCCGGGGGCCGGCGACGCGGTGTCGAACGGAATCCCTTCCTGCGCCAGGATGCGCGCGAACCAGCGCATCGCCTCGGCTTCATTGCCGGGCGGGTTGGCGGTGTTGATGCGGAGGTACTCGCGCGCGCGCTGGACGGACTCGTCCTGCAGCCGCTGGAGGTCGGACGGCGTCTGCGCGACAGACGTACCGACAGGGACGGCGCAGAGGATACCGGTGAGGGCGAGCAGGCAGGAGGTCGATTGCATGGGTGGTTGCTTCGGGATGGAGGTCAGCGCCGAGGCAGAGGATCAGGCCTGGCCGGTCGTTCCACCAGCCAGACCGACGCTTCCGGGAATCCGGAGATCTCCGTCACGCGCGATGTATCGACGCCGGCGAGGCGCCGGTGTTCAAGCACCAGCGCCATCGTCTCATTGAGGGCGTGTGTCGCAATGACGAACAGGCGCCCGGTCACGGAGTCGCCCACTGCCGCGAACCGGGCACGCACGCCTTCTCGCGCGAGATAGTAGTCGACGGGTCCGACGGCGCTCCACCGCGCCACGATCAGGTCGTCAGGGGCGAGGGTCGACTGCAGGTAACGGGCGATCGCCGGCCCGGCGGAGAACCGGTTGGTCTCGCGACTCAAAGCCGGACTCCGGCTGGAAGCCACGCCAGTGCCGAGGAGGGCGGCCGCGCCGAGTGGTACCACCGCGATCGAATACACCGTGCGCCAATGCCGGAGCCGTCCGATCAGCGCGGTGGCACCGACACCGGCCGTGATCGCCAGCAGCGGCACGAGAAAGAGCAGAACACGAGGAAAGGGCGCACGCCGCATGAGGAACATGAGCAGGAGGCTCCAGACCACGGCAAGTACGGCGAGAGATACCGATCCTTCACGGGGCCTCGTGATCGCGACGCCGAGAAGGATGGCGACGATGCCGACCCCGATCGCCGGCCAACCGGTGATCCACCCGGTGAGCAACTCCCGCCCGAACACGGGCAGGGAGTGCAGGAACTCCGCCAGGGACTGTGCACGCACGAACTCGTTGCCGACGATCGTGCCGGGTCCGCTGACCGCAGCGGCCGGGAGGTACGCCAGCGCGGAGAGGACCGCCGCGGCGACACACGCAGCGCCTGCGGTTCTGAGCGTGGCGGTGTCTTGCGTCGCGCGGGCCTGGAGCAGGGTCCAGAGGCAGGCCACCCCCGTGGCGTACAGCGCCGACGGCGTTACCGCCATCGCCACGGTGACCAGGGCCACGAACGCCGCCCAGCGCCAGATGTTGGGGCCAGCGATCGCCGATCGGGCCGCCAGAAGCGCGGCGAGGAATGCACTGACGACGATCGTGTAGCCGCGGGCGTTGGTGCTGAACAGCACCATGCTCGGCGACGCGGCGACCAGCCCTGCGCCCAGAAGCCCGGCCGGCGCCGAGTGCATCGAGCGACCGAGCTGAAAGGTCAGCGGGATCGCGAGCAGCCCGGCCACCAGGGCCGGGAGCCTGACGGCCCACTCGCCCATCCCGAACGCCACGATGGACGCCTTCACCAGCAGGCTGTGCAGGATGTGGTTGTTCGGGATCGCGGTGTCGACGAGGATCACTCGGGCCGGACTGAGGGCGAACCGCATGACCGTGTCGGCTTCGTCCTGCCGCATCGGCTCGGCCAGGAAGGCCAGGCGCAGCGAGGCACCGCCGAGCACGATGAGAAGCAGGACGATCCAGGTTCCGGAGCTGGTCCCGGCCTCGATGCTCCCGGATGCGACTGACGCGCGGTCGCTCACGGTTCCCTATGTCCGCAACACGTAGCTCAGCTTCAGGAAGAAGCCGTCCCGCACGCGCTCGAGGTCCCGAAAACGGAAGGCATCGGGCTCCGTGAGGCTCGCGCCATACCCGGCAAACACGACCGTCCCCGGACTCGGCACATACGACAGGAGCCAGTCCACCCGGAAGTCGCGCGTGTCCTGGCGCGCCGCGAGCACGCCGTTCACCACGAGTGGGAAGCCCGAGAACGGATCCGAGAGGGCGGCGCGCCGGCGGTTGTCGTACTGCCCGACGAAGCGCAGGAAGAGCGGCCGGCTGAGCTGGTACTCCGCCTTGAGCCGCGGCACGCTCGCCGCCGAGAGCATCGAGTTGTCCCGCCAGCGCGTGATCCGGCTGTAGAGGTACGACGTCGTCAGGCGCAGCTGATCCGACGGCCGGAAGTCCAGATCGGCGGTGACGTCGGTCCGGTGCGCAGGGGCGGTCTCGAAGAAGTCCACGTCGCGGCCGATGAACGAGGAGAAGCGGCCGGAGAAGAGCCGGTACTGCGGCGTGCTGACGCGCAACAGCCCGTACACCGCCTGCGTTCTCGGCGCCGGCTGGAACGCGACGGTATCGACGACGGCGCCGGACACGGTGCGGCGCTCCACACCATGGGAGGCGTACCGGCGCTCGTCGAACCGGAACGACTCGGTGACGGGGGTGAGGCTCACCACCCAGCCGCCGCGCAGGTTGAGCACGTTCTCGAGCTGAAGCTTGGTCTCCTGCACCGCGTCCCCGCGCCGGAACCGGTCATACAGCCACAGACCGTCGAGTCCCTGCCGGATCAGCCAGCTCTCGAGGAAGGTCCCCGGCCGGCCGTAGAACGAGAACCGGTTGTAGAAGCTCCCCTTCACGAAATCGGTGCGTGGAACGAACCCCGTGGCGGCCGCAAAGTCCGGGGCGATGCCGCTGAACGAATACAGGTACCCGAAGCGGAGTCCGGTCCGGTTCGACGAAATATTCCAGAGTGGCGCCGTCCGCGTGGCGCCCGTGGCATCACGCGTTCGGCTCATGGCGAAGTGTGCGTTGAACGAATACTCGCGCTGGAACAGGAGCCGCGTGTCCACGCCGGCGACACGGTTGAACGTCGGGCCTTCCGAGCGGCTGGTGAGCGTCAGGCCGGCGGTCGAGGCGGAGGAAACGTCGCGCCGCAGGCGCAGCACGCTGACGAAGGGGCGCTCCGTGCCTGACGACGAGGCGTCACGGCTGTCGAGCGCCGAGAGCAGGGCCAGCGAGGTGCGGCCGAGCTTGCCCGACAGCTTGACGGCGGCATCCGGCTGTACGATGCGGCGGGTGTAGATCAGGTTGTCCGGCGTCTCGAACTGCTCGATCCCGTCCACGAAGAACGGGCGCTTCTCCGGGAAGAAGAGCGCGAAGCGCGCGTCGCCCGGGATCTGCGCGGCGTCCGCTTCCACCTGGGAGAAGTCGGGGCGCACCGTCCCGTTGACGGTGAGGTTCGGCGCCACGCGCCAGCGCAGATTGCCGCCGAGCGCGTAGTCGCTGGCCGAACTCCAGGCGGCGCCGGACCGGACGCCGCTCCGGGTGGCAGTGAACTCGGGATTCAGTTCCACGACCTGGTCACGCTGGAGGCCGCTGAAGCCCGTGAGCGTCCCGGACTGCACGAGGAGCGATGACGCGCCGCGCCGGGCCGGGGTCCACGTCTGCTGGTACCCTGTGTGCTGCACGTAGCGCAGCACCTGGAAGGCCCAGTCCTGCGGGTCGCTCCCCTGGAACCGGAGGCTGGTGAGCGGGATGCGGACCTCGACTTCGTAGCCGAAGTCGGTCACGCGCCCCTTCGACTCGTAGACGAAGTCGGTGCTGAGGTCGATGTTGGCCGGCGGGTTGCCGCCGAACGTCTGGCCCCGGCTCTGTACGCCGCTCCCGCCGCCGCCATCGGTGCGCGTCCCGTCGGCCTGGGCGCCGAGCGGGTTGACGCCGAACACGAAGGCGCGCCTCCGGTCGTTGAACGGATCGATCAGCAGCTGGATGTAGTCGTCGCTGTCGATCCGGTCGCGGGCGGCGAGCGTGGCGTGCACGGGGCCGTGCGACTCGAAGGCGCGGATCCCGAAGTAGATCGCCGAGGGCGAGTACCAGACCCGGACTTCGGTGGAGTCGTGCGCGGCGACGCCGTCGAACGGCAGGTAGCTGGAGAAGCCGGTGAGGAGGGCCGCGCGCTGCCAGGCCGGTTCATCGAGGATGCCGTCGATGGCCACCGATTCCGTGAAGGACGGAACGCGCGCGTTCAGCTCGCCGCGCCGGCCGTGGAACGTGCCCTGCGCATGCAGGTCGCCGGCTGCCAGGAGGCAGAGGGCGGCCACCCGGACGGCCGACCGCATCAGGGACGTGCGCCCCATGGTGCGGGCGGCGCCGGGGCCGGCGTCGTCAGGTCGAACTCGGCGCGAAACCGCCGCGTGGCGCCCTCGCGGCGGAGGGCATAGATGAACTGGTGCCCCGGGTGTATCTCGAGCGTCCACACGTTCGTGCGAGCCGCCGGAATCAGCGCCGCGGTCAGCGAGTCGGCGTAGAACTGCTGTCGCGCGGCGGTGCCGGCGTCGCGCGTGTCGCCGCCGTACATCGTGACCGAATCCGGCGTGCCATCCTCATGACGGTGGTCGTGCTTGAGGCGAAGGCCATTCGCCGTTCTGGTGATGACCCAGGCGCGCGACCGGTTCTCGCCGACGTGGAACGGGATGCGGATCGTGTCGGCGGTGCACTCGCGAACGTGGATGACGAGCGTGGCCCGGCTCATGCCGGTGTCCGGCGGCTCGGCGTCAGCAACGCGCCCCGGGTAGGCGTTGCCGCAGAGGCCGGCGAGTGTGGCCCAGAACGCGTCCCGGCCGCTGGCC
>JABWBJ010000172.1 GCA_013360595.1 Gemmatimonadaceae bacterium
TGGCCAACCTGTTCGCGGCCTCGCGGCCAGTGCCCGCCGACGAGGGGGCAGCCGCCACGCTGTCGTCGGCGTTCACCGATCCGGCGGGTCGGCCATCCGGGAGCGACGACCGGGAGTTGTCCCTCGACCACCTCTTCCGCGATGTTCCAGCCGGCGGATCCGCGGCCGGCGAGCTCAGGCTCGACGAGTTCTACACGGCCACGGCGCCGTCCGCCCAGCCGGGCGCTCCCACGACGACCGGCCCGGGCAGCACCGCCCCGGAGGCCGAGGGGACCGACATCCGGCAGTTCACCGCGTGGCTCGAGGGATTACGCAAGAAGTGAAGCTGGCGGTACTTAACGGACCGAACCTGAACCTGCTCGGCACGCGCGAGCCGGACATCTACGGGACGACGACGCTGGCCGACATCGAGGCCCGGCTGCGCGCGGTGTCGCGCGAGCTGGGCGTCGAGCTTTCGTTCCACCAGACGAACCACGAAGGCGCCCTGATCGATGCCATCCATGCCCAGCGCGGCGTGTGCGACGGCATCATCATCAACGCCGGCGCGTGGTCGCACTCCAGCCTCGCGATCCGCGACGCCCTTTCCGCCGTCGCGATCCCGTTCGTCGAGGTCCACCTGTCGAACATCTTCGCCCGCGAACCCGAACGCCGGCACACGGTCCTGGCGGCCGGTGCCCAGGCAATCCTCTGCGGGTTCGGCGCCTTCGGCTACGAACTGGCCCTCCGCGGACTGGTCGCACGGCTGGCGGCTCGTGGCTGAGCCGCAGCGCTCTCGACAGGCCGCACTCGCCGAACTCCTCATCGGGTCCAACCTCGACGGGCTGCTCGTGTGCGGCCTGCCGAACATCAGATACCTCACCGGGTTCAGCGGATCCAGCGCGCTGCTGTTCATCAGCCCGACCGAGACCTGGTTCCTGACCGACATCCGCTACGAGGCGCAGGCGGCATCGGAAGTGATCGGCGCCTCGCGCGTGATCGTCGAACCCTCCAGCCTCTGGAAGGGGCTCTTCGAACAGCTGGCGAGTCGGCCGGGGACGGCGGCCTTCGGCTTCGAGTCGGCGCATCTGCCGCACCGCGACTTCGAGCGGCTCCTGAAGGAGGGCGCCAGGTGGACCTGGCGGCCGACCGTGGACCTGGTGGAGGGACTCCGGATCCGGAAGGAACCTCGGGAAGTCGAGGCGATCCGCCTCGCCGGGATCATCGCCACGTCGGCTCTGGAGCGTACCCTGTCGGAGGTCCGGGCCGGGCTGACCGAAGGGGAGGTCGCAGGCCTGCTGGAGCGCGCCCTTCGGGATGCCGGCACCGAGGGGTTTCCCTTCGGGACCATCGCCGCGGCCGGTGAGCGCTCGGCCCTCCCGCACGCGCGGGCCGGGGGGCGTCCTATTGCGCGAGGGGACTTTCTGCTGTTGGATTTCGGGGCCGTGTATCAGGGGTACTGCGCCGACGTGACACGGACGGTCGTGGTCGGCAAGGCGTCCGAGCGGCAGCGGGAGGTCCATTCGGCCGTGCTGGAAGCCAACCAGCGCGCCCGGGAGATGGTCCGACCGGGCATGACGGGCCGGGAGGCGGACGCGGTGGCGAGGGGGGTCCTTGAAGGGCGCGGGCTCGGCGATGCATTTGGACACGGACTGGGGCACGGCCTCGGACTGGAGGTCCATGAGGCGCCGAGGCTGTCACGGCTGTCTGAAGAGGTGTTGCCGGCAGGGGCGGTCGTGACGATCGAGCCGGGAGCGTACCTGGGTGGGTGGGGGGGGATTCGCATTGAAGACAACGTCCATCTGACCGCCGGTGGGGCTGAGCTCCTGACGGACTTCCCCAGGGAGCTGATCGAGCTGAGCTGACGCGGGCGGGAAACAGGTTGGCGGGCTGGCGAGCAGGGCGGCAAACGGGGCTGCGCATGATGCGGCCGCCTGGTGAGCCCTGCAGCTCGTTGTCCCGGTCCTTCCACACTGACCTATGATCGATCTTCGATACGTCAAGAAGCTGATAGAAATGCTCGATGGCTCGTCGGTGGACTCCGTCGAGATTTCGTCGGACAAGGGCATGAAGATCCGGATCTCGAAGACGCCCCAGCATCGTGGGGCGGTTCCGATCCCGACGCCGGTGCCGATGCCGGCCCTGCTGCCGGCGGCTCCCGCGGGCCGGATGACTCCGGCGGACGGCACGGCCCTGGTCGAAGAGGTTCCCCGGACCGAGGCGCCGCGCTCCCCGCTCCTGGAAGTGAAATCACCGATGGTCGGGACGTTTTATGCGCAGTCGGACCCAGGTTCCAAGCCGTATGTGACCGTCGGCACACGGATCGCGAAGCGGCAGGTCCTTTGCATCATCGAGGCCATGAAGATCATGAACGAGATCGAGTCGGAATTCGACGGAGTCGTCAAGGAAGTTTGCGTTCAGGACGCTCATCCAGTCGAATACGGGCAGGCCCTGTTCCGCGTCGATCCGAATGGCTAACCCCGTGAACGTCGAAACGACCGCTCCCGCCGCCGGGTCGGCTTCCCCGGCCCGGCCGCCGTTCAACTTCAAGGCGATCCTGCAGCAGATGGTGCAGGTCGGGGCCTCCGACCTGCATCTCAAGGTCGGCCGCCCGCCGACGCTGCGGGTGCACGGTGAACTGTCCCCGCTGCCGCTGCCGGCGCTGCGGCCCGAGGACCTGAGCATGCTGGCGAAGGAGATCATGTCGCCAAAGCAGGTGAAGGAGTTCACCGAGTACCGCGAGGCCGACTTTGCGACGGGAGTGCCGGGGATCGGGCGTTTCCGCGTGAACGCGTACCAGCAGCGCGGAACCATCGCGTTCGCCATCCGCACGATCCCGCACCAGGCCCGCTCGGTCCGCGAGCTCAACCTGCCGCCGGTGTGCGAGGAGATCGCCCTGATGCCGCGGGGCCTGGTCCTCGTGACCGGCGTGACCGGCTCGGGGAAATCGACGACGCTGGCCTCGATGATCCAGTTCGTGAACGAGCGCCGGTACGCCAACGTGATCACGATCGAGGATCCGATCGAGTTCCTGCACCGCGATCTCAAGTGCCACATCAACCAGCGCGAGGTTGGCACGGACACGGGGAGTTTCGCGCAGGCGCTGCGGCGCGTGCTGCGCCAGGACCCCGACATCGTGCTCATCGGCGAGATCCGGGACCTCGACACGCTCGACACGGCGCTCAAGGCCGCCGACACGGGGCACCTCGTGTTCTCCACGCTGCACACGACGGACGCCACGCAGACGGTCAACCGGATCCTGTCGTTCTACCCGCCCCACCAGCAGAACGAGGTGCGCTACGCGCTGTCCAGCGCCCTGGCGGCGGTGATCTCGATGCGGCTGGTGCCGCGCAGCGACCGGCCCGGCCGGGTGCCGGCGTGCGAGGTCCTGATCAACACCGCGGCGGTGCGGGAACAGATCCGCGACGTGAACAAGACCCTGAACATCCCCGACCTCATTCGGGAAGGGACGGTGCAGTACGGCATGCAGAGCTTCGATCAGTCGCTCATGGCGTGGTACTCGCAGGGCGTGATCTCCTACGAAAGCGCGCTCTTCCACGCCACGAACCCGAGTGAGTTCGCGCTCCGCGTGCAGGGCGTCGCGGCGTCCAGCGACACCAGCTGGGACGGGTTCCAGAAGCCGGCGACCCAGTAAGGGGCGGGTCGCGCACGATGTTCCGGAAGGTCCTGGTCGCCAACCGAGGCGAGATTGCGCTGCGCGTCATCCGCGCGTGCAAGGAACTGGGCATCGAGACGGTCGCGATCTACTCCGAGGCCGATCGCGAGTCGCTCCACGTCCGCTTTGCCGACGACGACGTTTGCATCGGGCCGGCGCCGGCCCGGGAGTCGTACCTGCGGATCGCCCGCATCATCGCCGCCGCCGAGATCACGGGGGCCGACGCCATCCACCCCGGCTACGGGTTCCTGGCCGAGAACGCGGAGTTCGCCGAGACGTGCGCGGCGTCGAACATCACGTTCATCGGGCCCACGGCCGAGCAGATCCGCGTGATGGGCGACAAGGCCGCGGCCCGGAAGACGATGTCCGAGGTCGGCGTGCCGATCGTCCCGGGGACGCCCGGCCCGGTGGACGACGTCGAGACCGCGCTGGAGTTCGCGAAGGAGATCGGGTTTCCGGTCATCATCAAGGCGGCGGCCGGTGGCGGCGGCAAGGGCATGCGCGTGGCGAAATCGGCCGACGAGTTCGCGCGGTCCTTCTCCCTGGCGCGCTCCGAGGCGCTGTCGGCCTTCGGCAACGACGACGTGTACGTGGAGAAGTACCTGTCTCGCCCGCGGCACATCGAGTTCCAGATCCTCGGCGACCAGCACGGCAACGTGCTGCATCTGGGCGAGCGTGACTGCTCCATCCAGCGCCGGCACCAGAAGCTCATCGAGGAGGCGCCCAGCCCGGCCGTGACGCCCGATCTCCGCGAACGCATGGGCGAGGCGGCGGTGCGGGGCGCGAAGGCGATCGACTACGTGGGCGCCGGGACGATCGAGATGCTCCTCGACGAGGACGGGTCGTTCTACTTCATGGAGATGAACACCCGCATCCAGGTGGAGCATCCGGTGACCGAGATGCTGACGGGGGTGGACCTGGTGAAGGAGCAGATCCGGGTCGCGGCCGGGGAGAAGCTCTCGGTGCTCGAGCTGCCGCCGCTGCGCGGGCACGTCATCGAGTGCCGGATCAACGCCGAGGACCCGTCGCGCAGCTTCCAGCCGTCGCCCGGGCGCATCGACGTGTACCACCCCCCCGGCGGCCCCGGGGTCCGGCTCGACACGCATGTCTATGCCGGGTACACCGTGCCGCCGTACTACGATTCGCTCCTGGCCAAGCTCGTCGTCCAGGGCCGCGACCGGGCCGAGGCGATCCGGCGGATGCAGATCGCGCTCGATGCTTTTATCATCGAAGGCGTGACCACGACGATTTCCTTCCTTGGCCGAGTGCTCGCGCACGAGGATTTCCAGCGCGGCGTGGTCGACACGAAGTTCCTCGAGCGCGAGACGGGGCTGTTCCGGGAACCGGAGTAATTGCGGATCGACGTTGCGTTTCACGGGAGCGCCGCCGGTCAGGGCGAACTGCACGACCGCGTGGTGCTCGTGATCGATGTGTTGCGGGCGTCGACGTCGATCGCGGCCGCCCTGGCCAACGGCGCCCGGGCGGTCATCCCGGTCGCCGGCGTGGACGAGGCCATCACGCGCGCGCGCTCGCTCGACCGGAGCGAGGTCCTGACCGCCGGTGAGCGCAGGATGCGTGGCGCCAGCAGGTCGGCCCCCAGGCGCGGCGTGTCCGAGAGCGCCAGCATGCGCAGGATCTCGTTCTGCAGCTCGCGCACGTTGCCCGGCCAGCGATAGGCGGCGATGCAGGCGAGCGCCTCGTTGGTGAAACCCTCGCAGCGCTTGCCGAGCACCCGCTGCGAGGCCTCCAGCAGACGGCCGGCGAGCAGCGGAATGTCCATGGTGCGCTCGCGCAGCGGCGGCACGTGCAGGGTGACCGTGTTCAGCCGGTAGAAAAGATCCTCGCGGAAGCGGCCGGCGCGCACCTCGGCGGCGAGGTCGCGGTTGGAGGCGGCGATGATGCGTACATCCACCGGCAGCTCGCGCTCGGAACCGACCGGGCGCAGCTTGCGCTCCTCGAGTACCCGCAGCAGCCGGGTCTGCATCGCCAGCGGCAGCTCGCTGATCTCGTCGAGGAAGAGCGTGCCGCCGTGGGCGTAGTAGAACAGGCCGTTGCGGTTCTCGGTGGCGCCGGTGAAGGCGCCCTTGACGTGGCCGAAGAGCTCGCTCTCGATCAGCTCGGAGGCGATCGCCGCGCAGTTGAGCGGCACGAAGGGGAAGGGGCGCTGCGCGCGCGGGCTGGTCTGGTGCAGCGCGCGCGCCACCACCTCCTTGCCGGTGCCCGACTCGCCGAGCAGCAGCACCGTGCTCGGCATCTGCCCGACGCGGCGCACCATCGCGCGCAGCTGCTCCATTGCCGGCGAATGGCCGACCAGCCCGGTGGGGTCAGTGCCGAGGCCGGTGGCAAGCTCGCGACGCAGCACGAAGTTCTCGCGCGCCAGGCCGGCGCGCTCGAAGCAGCGCTTGATCGAGTTGAGGATCTGGTCGACGCGGAAGGGCTTGAGGATGAAGTCGGAGGCCCCGCCGCGCAGCGCATCGATCGCGGTCTCCATGTCGGCGAACGCGGTGATCAGGATCACGTCGCCGCCGTAGCCGTGCTCGCGCAGCTCATGCAGCCACTCGATGCCGGACTTGCCGGGCAGCGCGATGTCGAGGATCAGCAGATCGAAATGCAGGCGCGCCATCAGCGCCGCCGCGTGCTCGGCGTCGGCCGCCGACTGCACCATGCCGCAGCGGCGCGAGCGTGCGCTCGAGGAAGTTGCGCATGCCCTCCTCGTCGTCCACCACCAGGATGGAGTGCGCCTGCCAGTCGTACTCAGCGAGCTCGACCGGGTGCGCCGGCGCCCTGAGCCCCGCCGCGAGCGCGCTCTGTATCATCTTGTCGTCTCCGTGCGCCACGCGGGCGCCCTCCGCCGTGTCGTGCATCAGAAAGGCTTGAGCACCACGAGGAATACGACCACGAACAGCACCAGCACCGGAATCTCGTTGAAGTAGCGGTACCAGACGTGGCTGCGCGTGTTGCGGCCGGCGGCGAAGTCCCGCATCAGGCGCCCGCAGTAGAGGTGGTAGGCCACCAGGAAAACCACCAGCAAGGTCTTCACGTGCAGCCAGCCGCCGGCGAAACCATAGCCGAACCATAGCCACAGGCCGAGACCGACCGCGAGGATGCCGAGCGGGGTCATGAAACGGTACAGCTTCGCTTCCATCATCGCCAGGCGCTCGCGGGTGGCGGCGTCTTCGACCATGGCGTGATTGACGAACAGGCGCGGCAGGTAGAACAGGCCGGCGAACCAGCTCACGACGAAGACGATGTGAAAGGCCTTTAGGGTCAGCATGCGAAAGACGGGCTCCGGGTTCGATCGAAAAGGAGGGGTGGCAGCGGGCGGCCGCTCAGCCGGCGTTGACGGCGCGCAGGCCGTCGGAGACCGTCGGATAGCGCAGATGCAGGCGCAGTTCCCGCTTCAACCGCCGGTTGTCGAGGCGGCGCGATTCGCTCATGAAGGACAGGGTGAGCGGCGACAGCTTCTCGGCGATCTGCGCGCGCGCCACGCGGGG
>JABWBJ010000173.1 GCA_013360595.1 Gemmatimonadaceae bacterium
GTCCGCCGGCGTGCCGGCGCCCGCGCATCCCGGGCTCAGCGCCGCGAGTGCGGCCATGGCAGCCGCGACGAGTCGTCTCATGTCAGGGAGAGTTGCGCGGGCGAAGGCGTATGCCGCCGCCGCGCCCGCGCGTCGCAACGTCTGCTCCGGTTCGTGTCGCTGCTTCCCGTCTCCTACTGCTGCGCGTATACCGTCCAACCCTGCCACCACTTCGGTCCTCCGGGCGCCGCCGCGCCTCGATAGGCGGTCGCCGTAACCGCAGTGCCGGCCGCAGCCTGGAGCTTGCCGGTGAAGGCCGTGAGGCCGCCGGTCGCCGCCGGGGAGCCCGCCGCCGGCGTCCAGTCGAACGCCGCCGCCGTGGTCGAGGTCCCGATGGCCGCCGGGAAGGCCGTGAAGATGGCGGTCGTGGACGCGGCGTCCTGGATGATCGCGTTGGCGGCCATGTCGAATGCGTTCTGCCCGGCGCCCGTCTGGAACGCGAGCGCCGACTCCGCGATCAGCACGTTCCGAACGGCCAGGTCGGCGGTCGCGAGGTCGGGTGTCGCGACGCCGCCGGCGCGCAGGTACGTCTCGTTGTCCCGCACGCTGATGGCGCCGCGCGGCCACCGCGAGACCAGCCCGTTCACGTAATAGCCGCCGGTGCCGCGGCGGAGCAGCACGCCGACGCCGCCCGAGCTCCCCGACGTGGCGGCGTCGTTCGTCCCGATCAGCGTGAAGTTCGCCACCACGGGCGTCGTGTACGGGGTCGTGTTCCGCCCGTTCGTGCAGCCCGCGCCTTCGCACCCGTCGTTCTCGATGCCCTGCGGATCGCTCGACGGCGAGCCCGAACCCGTGCGCTGCGTCAGCCGCGTGGTCTGCAGAGCGATGAGGTGTTGCAGACGTCCGTTGAACCCTTCGGACATGTCATAGTGGTCGTCGCCGGCCTCGTACGAGACGAGGTACGACGCGTCCACCGAGCCGCCCCAGAACTCGAACGAATCGTCGAGCCCCGCGAGCGCCTGGAGGTAGGAGAGCCTGGTGCCGCTTCCGACGGCGGCGAAGGAGAACGAGTTGAGTTCGTTGTTCACCGAGGGCGCGTATCCGGCGTATTCGACCCGCACGTAGCGCAGCTCGCCGGAGTTGTCCGTGGGCGTGGTCCCGCCGCTGTAGAGCACGCGGTAGTTCGTCCCAGGGGTATTTCCCGCGGCCGTGTTGGTGCCCTCGATCTCCACGTCCACGCCCGTCCGGTTGATCACCGCATTCCCGACGATGATGAGCCCGCCCCAGTCGCCCGGCCGGCGCTGGCCCACCGGCTGCGAGGACGTGAACACGATCGGGAGCGACGCGGTCCCCACGGCGTTGATCTTCGCGCCGCGCAGGACGAACAGGGACGACCCGAGCGTGTTGTAGTCGCCCTTGATGGTCGTGCCCGCCTCGATGGTCAGCGTGGCGCCGTTCGCCACGTGGACGAACCCGCTGATCGTGTAGGTGGTGTCCCGATGGAACGTGGTATTCGTCGTGATGTCGCCGGTGATGGTCTTCGCGAACACGCCGGGTGCGAGCGTCGTGCCCGTCTGCTCGGCAGAGTAGGTGCTGCTCGAGGAACCGCGCCTGGCCTGGACGCGATACCTGTAGGCCGTCTCGGGGGTGAGGCCGGTATCGTCGTAGGACACCACGCCGTCGGCCGCCGGCGCATCGATCGTCGTCACGGCGGCGAAGGTGCCGGCGCCTTCGGCGCGCTCGAGCGTGTAGCTGTCGTCCGCGGCGCGGCCGTTGAACGAGACGCGAAGAGCGCCCGATCCGATGGCGACGACCTGAAGACCGAGGGGAGGATCGACGCTCGGCGAGACCGGATCATCGTCGCCGCAGGAGGCCAGGGCCAGGAGGGCGAGCGCGGCCGCGCTCGTGAGACGAAGGGCTGGGAATCGCATTGACTGCCTGTCCAGGGTGAGGGTCAGCGGGGTGACTGGAAGCAGTACAAGGGAAACCCGGCGGCGTTGCGGACCTGTGTCGGCGACGTCACGGCAGGGTCACGGGCTCCCATGCCAGACCATCCCCACCTGGAACGTCCGGCCCGTCCTCCAGGACTCGCGCGTCACCGTCCCCTGCACGGACCGGAACGGCTCGTCGAGCAGGTTCTTCGCGTCGAACCGCGCCGAGAGCGCGCCGATCACCGGAAACCGGAGGGAGACGTCGAGTCCGTTCCGCGGCAGCGTCACCACGTCCGGCAGGGGAAGGTCGCCGGCGGCGTCGATCCGGTCGCCGACGCGGTTGAACAGCACCGTGGCGCTCGTGCCGCCCGACGGCGACGTATACCCGAGGCCGAGGTTGATCACGTAGGGCGCCTGGCCCACCATGCGGCGCGTCGGATTCGTCGCCGCGGCCCTGTTCGCCCCGAGGTCGATCTCGCTCCGCATCAGCGTGAGGTTGCCGAAGGCCGAGAAGGGCTCGAACAACGTCCCCAGGAAGGCGAGCTCCTTCCGGACCTCGAGTTCGACGCCGACGTTCTCCGCGCGCTCCGCGTTCACGAATCCGATGAACCGCGAGCTGGCGCCCGCGGCCCGGTACACGCGCTCGATCGGCATCACGAAACGCTTGGCGAAGAGGCCGATGCTCAGCACCTCGCCGCTCGCCGGGTACCATTCCCAGCGGATGTCCAGGTTGTCGACCCGGGTGCGCTGCAGGTCCGGGTTCCCCTCGAGATCGTCGCCGTTCAGCACGTCCCGGCTCTTGATCGGGACCAGCTCGCGGTACTCCGGGCGCGCCAGCGTCCTCGAGACGGAGAGGCGGAGGTTCTGGGATTCGGTCAGACCGACGTTCAGCGCCGCCGACGGCAGGACGTCGCTCCACGTGTTCGTGGTGCGCACGGGCAGACCCAGGGTGGACGTCGCGTCCACCGCCAGGTCGTCGGTTTCGTAGCGGGCCCCCGTGATGAGCCGGATGCGGTCCGTCAGTCCGACCTCCGCCATGACGTAGGCGGCGGTGAGCTGGTCCTTCGCCACATACGACCCGCCCTGCGCCAGCGGGACGATGTGGAAGACCGCGTCCTGTGGATTCGTGAAGCGGCCGTCGAAGAGCTGTTCAGGCGGCAGCTCGCGCACCGCGTTCGGCGCGTTGGTGGAAGTGATCGCGAAGGCGCGGGTGTCGGCGTCGCGCGCGGTCTCGCGACGCAGTCCGCCGGCCTTCACGAAGTGCTGGCGGCCCAGGGCGGAGAAGTTCACCTGGTAGTTGAGCCGCGCCTCGGTGTTCGCCTCGGTCAACTGCGAGAAAGTCCGCACCGCCCCGGCGTTGGAGCTGTTGTGCCAGCGCAGGATGTCGGCGCCGCCGGGACCCGGCTCCACGACGTACACGAACTCCGTGCGGTCGGGCTCGTCCCGCGACACGGCGCTCGCCGTCACCGCCCAGTCCAGCCGGTGCTGCGCGCCGAACTGGTGGTCCGCGGCCAGCTGCGTGGAGCGCACGGACCGTTCGACGTACTGCTGGCGATCGATCCGGGCGTTGAAGCCCTCGTTCTCGAAGAAGCCGTACTCGCGGCGCGCGTCGTTGTCCGCCGTGCGGCTGTAGGTGTTGTTGAACATCAGGCGGCTGTGGCCGCCGAGCAGGGTGCTGAAGTTGGCGAGCCCGCCCCAGATCACGCCGGTGCTTCCCATCTCGCCCTCGAAGCGGTCCTGCTCCACCGTACTCCCCGGCGTATCGCCGCGGTTCGCCTGGGCGCGCACCAGGCCGTTCCGCTGGTCGGTGGACTGCGAGAACGTCGCCGACAGCAGGTACCCGATCCGCTGGCCCAGGACCGGATCGTTCCCGCCGATCGAGAACGAACTGGAGCTGTTGGGGGACGCGGTCGCCCGCGCCGGCGTCCAGGCGTTCCGGAACCTGCTGATGAGCAGGTTCTCGTCGGCCTGTGTCAGATGGATCCCCTGGAAGTTGCCGAGGGAACGAATGAGCTGCGGGAGGTCGCGTCTGTTTCCGACGTTCGCCAGGCGCTCGCCCCCGGCGCTGAAGGCGGAGAGCACGCGGTTCCCGGTCGCGCCGGCGGTGTACCCGATCGTGGTCGCGAGGCTGTACTGCCGGATGGCCGGGAACTCACGCGTCTTGATCTCCACCTGCGCGCCGCTGAAGTCCCCCTGCTGGTCCGGCGTGAAGGTCTTGGCCGTCGAGATGGCCTCGAGGAGGCTCGACGGGAACAGGTCCAGCGGGACCGTCCGCTTCTCGGGTTCGGGACTGGGGACGCGCGTTCCGTTCAGCTGCGTCGTGGTGTAGCGCTCGCCGAGTCCCCGAACGAGGAGGCTCCCGCCACGCTGCACCGTCACGCCGCTGACGCGCTGGGCCGCCTGCGCCGCGTCGCTGTCCGGGCTTTTCGAGATCTGCTCGACGGTCACCGCGCTGACGATCCCGATGGCGGTCTTCTGGGCATTGAGCGCTTCGGCGGTGCTGCCGCGCTGCGACTCGGCGGTCACGACCGCTGTGGCCAGCAGGGCGGCCGCCGCGTCGAGCGTGATGTTCTGCTCGACCGTCCGGTCGGCCGGAAGCATGATGCCCGTCACCGTCTTCGGCGTGTAACCGATCAGGCGCGTGTGGAGCGTGACCGTGCCGGCCGGAACGCGGGGGAGCGAATACCGGCCGTCGACGCCGGACATCGTGCCCAGCCTCGTGCCGACGACCTGAATGGGAACGTTCGAGAGACCCTGGCCGGTCTGCGCGTCGATCACGCGTCCGACGATCCGGCCGATGGGCCCGGTGGTGGCCGGGGCCTGGGCCGGGAGGGGCGCAGCGAGTAGGAGCAGGAAGGTGGCGCGACGGAGTCGGCGGCGCATGGGCAGTCCGGGAGGGGTCGGAGCGGCGGATCTGATTGTCAGGGAACCAGATCCACGCTGCCACGGCCACGTCTCGGAACGCGCACGGAATCGCAACGAATCCGTCACGGGCCATCGCTGTTCAGCCTCGGCGCTCTGCGCTCAGTGTTCTGCGTGCTGCGCTCCCCCAGGGAACCACACCTCGATCGCCGTGCCCTGGTCGACCTCGCTGCTCGCTCGCGCCCGCCCTCCGTGCGCCTCGACGAGGTGCTTCACGATCGCCAGCCCGAGTCCCGTCCCTCCCTCCTCGCGCGACCTGGCGGTGTCCACGCGGTAGAACCGCTCAAAGATCCGCTCGAGGTGCTCGGGACGGATCCCGGCCCCCGTATCGCGCACCGTGACCGAGACGCCGCCGCGTTCCGGGCGTCCCTGCACGACCACTTCGCCTGACGAGGTGTGCCGCACCGCATTGTCGACGAGGTTCGCCAGCACCTGGCGGAGCGCGGTCGGATCGGCGTGGACGGCAAGACCCGGCGGCTCGACGTCCACGCGCAGGCTGATGCCCTTCGTCTCCGCCCGGGGTCGCGCCGAGCCCAGTGCCTCCTCGGCGACGCCCTGCAGGTGCACGGCCACCGGGTTCGGCGTCCAGCCGCCGGACTCGATGCGCGACAGATCGAGCAGATCGTCGACGATCCGCTGCATGCGCCGGGTGTTTGCGAGGATCGCCGACGCGAACTGCCGCCGCGTCTCCGGGTCGAGCGCCTCGTCAGCCAGGGTTTCGGCGAACCCGCCGACCACGGTCAGCGGCGTCTTCAGCTCGTGCGAGACGTTCGCGACGAAGTCGCTGCGGACCGTTTCGAGCTTTCGGACGGGCGTCAGGTCGAAGAAGGCCAGCACCGCGCCGCCGGACGCGAGTGGCCGGGCCGTGAGGGCCAGGACCCGGTCGTTCACGGTGACCTCGAGCCCGTCGATCGCCTCGCCGGCGACCGCGGCCGCGATGGCCTGCCGCAGGG
>JABWBJ010000174.1 GCA_013360595.1 Gemmatimonadaceae bacterium
GCGGTGACGATCGTGGGCGGCGGGGACTCGGCCGCGGCCGTGGCCGACGCCGGCCTGGCGTCGGCGATGACCCACGTCTCTACCGGCGGCGGCGCCTCGCTCGAGTTCCTCGAAGGCCGGGTCCTGCCGGGCGTCGCCGCCCTCGACGATCGTTAGGCCGATGCAACGCCCGGTCCTCGCCGCCAACTGGAAGATGCATCACGGGCCGACCGACGCCCGCGAGTTCCTGCGCACGTTTCTCCAGTACTACCCGCGGCACGGCGACCGGCAGGTGCTGTTCTTTCCGTCCGCCATCTCGCTCCCGGCCGTCGTCGAGGGACTCCGCGACCGGAGCGACATCCGCGTCGGCGTGCAGAACATCCACTGGGAGGACAAGGGCGCGTTCACCGGGGAGATCTCGGCCCCGATGGCGCGGGATGCCGGCGCGCACCTGGCGCTCGTCGGTCACTCGGAACGGCGCCACGTGTTCGGCGAGACGGACGACGAGACCGCCCGCAAGGTCGCGGCCTGCGGCCGGGCGCACCTCGTCCCGGTGCTCTGCGTCGGCGAGACGCTCGCCGAACGGGAGGCCGGCGAGACGGAAGCCGTGGTGCTGCGACAGCTCCGGACCGGCTTCTCGCTCGTCGACGCCGCGCAGGTGGCGCACGCGATCGTCGCCTATGAGCCGGTCTGGGCGATCGGCACCGGACGGACGGCAACCCCCGCGGACGCCTCGGCCGTGCATCGGGCCATCCGCGAGGAGCTGAAGCAGCTGGCGCCGGAGCGCCACCGGGCGATCCCCATCCTGTACGGCGGCAGCGTGAACCGCGGCAATGCGGCGTCGCTCCTGGCAGCGACCGAGGTGGATGGCCTCCTGGTGGGCGGCGCCAGCCTCGACGCCGAGGGCTGGTCGGCGATCGTCCGCGCTTGATCGGCACCGTAAGTCAGGTGATATTAGAGGCTTAGCCGGATCGGACCACGCGCGGTCCGGCGGCGACCCCGCCATCCTGTCTGACTTCGATGTACACCTTCCTGCTGGTCATCCTCATCCTCGACGCCCTGGTGCTCGTTGCATCGGTTCTGATGCAGGCCGCCAAGGGGGGCGGACTTGCCGCCTCGTTCGGTGGCGTGTCGACCGCCGCCGACTCGTTCATCGGCACTCGTCAGGCCGGCAACGTCCTGACCAGGATTTCCTGGTGGGCCGGCGGGATCTTCCTCGGCCTGGCGTTCACGCTGCAGCTCATGTCGACGCGCGGCCGGGCGCCGACCTCCATCCTCGATCGCGGACTCGGGACGCCGGCCCCTTCGGCGGCGCCCGCGACGCCGCCACCGCAGTCCGTCGTGCCCATCGGCACGCCCGAAAAGGGCGCAACGCCACCGACCGGATCCGAAAAGAAGAACCCGTAGCGCCGACGTGACCGACGCAACCGCTCGCAAGCCGGGGTTCCTCCTCCTCGAGGACGGAACCCTTTTTCACGGGTTCCTCGCGAATGACGCGCCCCTGACCGTCGCCGAAGTCGTGTTCACGACGAACATGACGGGGTATCAGGAGGTGTTCACCGATCCCTCGTACCGTGGTCAGATCGTGGTCATGACCGCGCCGATGATCGGCAACTACGGCGTCAACAGCGAGGATCCCGAGTCGGCGCGCCCGCAGGTCGCCGCCGTGGTCGTGCGCGAACTGTCACGGCGCTATTCCAGCTGGCGCGCCGAGCGGGATCTGGGCTCGTGGCTCGCCGACGCCGGCGTGCCGGTCCTCGAAGGCGTGGATACGCGCCAGCTCACGCGCCACCTGCGCTCGCAGGGCGTCGTGAATGGCGTCATCGCCGCCGGTGAATCGCCCTCCGCCGAAGCCCGGGCCGCGCTCGACGCCTGCCCGAGCATGGAGGGACTGGACCTCGCGAGTACGGTGACCACCGACCGGCCGTACGAGTGGGGGCCGAAGACGGCGCCGTATCATGTGGTGGCCTTCGACTATGGCATCAAGCGCAACATCCTCCGGCTCTTCGAGGAGCACGGCTGCCGCGTGACCGTGGTGCCTTCGACCACCACGCCGGACGAAGTCTTCAAGCTCGATCCGGATGGCGTCTTCTTCTCGAATGGCCCGGGTGACCCCGCGGCGGTCAGCTACGCCCCGGGGACCATCCGCGCCATTGCGGAGCGGAAGATCCCGATCTTCGGAATCTGTTTGGGCCACCAGCTCATCGCGCTCAGCTTCGGCGCCCGGACCGTCAAGCTGCCCTACGGCCACCGCGGCGGGAATCACCCGGTCAAGGAGCTCGGGACGGGGCGGGTTCTCATCACGTCCCAGAACCATGGGTTCGCCGTGGATGGGAGCGAGCAGGGCATTCCCGGCGCCCCCGACCTCGAGGTGACGCACCTCAACCTGAACGACGGGACGGTGGAGGGGCTCCGCCACCGGGGCCTTCCGGTGTTCGCGGTTCAGTACCATCCCGAGGCCGCTCCGGGCCCGCACGACGCCCGTCCGCTCTTCTCGGAGTTCATGGAAGCCGTGAGAAGCGACGTTGCCCAAAGTGAGCCAACCGCTTGACACTCAACAATTAAGGTCCTAAGTTCGGTCCCAATTCGGGGTCGGCTGGCCCCGGTTCTTCGTTGAGGCCACGCAATGACCAAAGCAGACCTCGTCGAGCACGTCACCGAGCAGATCGCCAAGACTGCGGGGCCGATGATCTCCAAGAAGGACTGCGCGAGGGTCGTGGACGCGTTCCTGGACGCCATCAAGGATGCGCTCCAGCAACAGAAGAACATCGAGGTGCGGGGGTTCGGCACGTTCAAGATCCGCCATCGCAAGACACGGATGGCTCGAAATCCCCGAACTGGTTCTCCCGTAGAGGTTTCCGCCCGCCCGGTTCCGGTGTTCAAGCCGTCGAAGGAGCTGCGGGCCATGGTGGCTGACCTGGTCCCTCCGGTGACCGAGTAGGAGCAGACGGGCGCTGTATCCGACCGCCCCGGCACGGTGCCGGGGCGTTTCATTTTCCGGGCGTGCGGCCGAGTCCGGCATGAACCGGCCGACTCTGCCGGTATATTGACCCGTGATGACCGTTCGTGTCCTGCTCTTCGCCTCGTATGCCGATGCCGTTGGCCGCGGCGAGATGACGATCGACGTGGCTGACGGCGCCGTGGTGGGTGACGTCCTGGCGCGCATTCGTGAGCTGGCCGGCAGCCAGGACCTTCCCCCCGCGCCGCTGCTCGCCGTGAACGCCGAGTACGCGACCGTGGGGCAACCGGTTCGGCCTGGCGACGAGGTGGCCATCATCCCTCCGGTGGCGGGCGGATGAGCGCGCGCCTGACGACCGAGGCCATCGACGTGGCGGCGCTCCTGCGCGAGGTCGCCGACGACGCACACGGCGCAACGGCGCTCTTCGTGGGCACGGTGCGCAACACGCACGACGGGCGCGCGGTGGACGGCATCGACTACAGCGCGTACGAACGGATGGCCCTCGGCGAGATGAACGGAATCGTGGCCGAGGCGCAGGAGCGGTTCGGCGGCGTGCAGGTGTCGCTCGTCCACCGGCTGGGCACCCTGGCCGTCGGCGACGCCAGCGTCGCGATCGCGTGCGCCCACGCGCGCCGTGCCCAGGCCCTCGATGCCTGTCGCTACGTCATCGAGGAGCTCAAGCGACGCGTGCCGATCTGGAAGCGCGAGCACTACAGCGACGGCACCAGCGAGTGGGTGGATCCGACGCGCTCCGCGGTCGAGGTGCGGCCGTGATCGCCCTCCGGGACCAGTGGGGCCGGAGCATCGAGTATCTCCGGATCTCGGTGACGGACCGGTGCAATTTCCGCTGCGTGTACTGCATGCCGCGCGAGGGATTGCAGTGGCTGCCCAAGGCGGAGATCCTGACGTACGAGGAGATCGCGGAGGTGGTGCGGCAGCTCTCGCCACTGGGCCTCCGGCGCCTGCGGATCACCGGCGGCGAGCCCACCATCCGTCCCGACCTCGTCTCGCTGGTCCGGCTGCTGCGGTCCGTCGACGGCATCGAGGACATCGCGCTGTCGACCAACGGGGTCCGGCTGCCCGAGCTGAGCGCGCCCCTCAGGGCCGCGGGCCTGGATCGCGTCAACATGAGCGCCGATTCGCTGCGGCCCGACCGGATCGCGGCCATTGCGCGGCGCGACCTCGGGTTCGATCCGGTGGGGTCGGCGCTGGCGGCCGAGCGCGCCGGGCTGTCGCCGGTGAAGGTGAACGTCGTGGTGCTGCGCGGCACCAACGACGACGAGATCGAGGACTTCGCGCGCCTGACGATGGAACGGCCCTGGCACGTGCGCTTCATCGAGCTGATGCCCGTGGGCGACCTGCGGGAACTGACCTGGGAGCACGTCGTCCCGAGCGACGAAGTCCTGTCGCGCGTGGCCAGGCTGGGCGCGCTCTCGCCCGACGGGGGCCCGGCGCGGGGCAACGGGCCGGCGCGATACTATCGGCTCGCCGGCGCCGCGGGCACGGTGGGCGTGATCACGCCGATGACGCACACGTACTGCGGCTCGTGCAACCGCGTCCGCCTGACGGCGGACGGCCGGCTCCGCACCTGCCTCTACGGCGACCACGAGGTGAACCTGCGCGAGCCGCTCCGCCGCGGCGAGCCGCTCGAACCGCTGTTCCGCGCGGCGCTGGCCGCGAAGCCGAAGGAACACGCGTTGCTCCAGATGCAAGTAGGGGGATTGCGGGCGCTGAGTCAGGTTGGCGGCTGACGCGCGCATCGTGCGCCGACGTCGGCCGGCGCTCCGCCACGCCGTGAGCGTTGAATCGGACACTCGCGACGGCTAGCTTGCGCTGGCTCGCGAACACTCACGCATCCCAATTCATGGTCAACACGATCACTGTGGTCGGCGCCGGCAACGTGGGCGCGACGACCGCGCAACGCCTGGCCGAGAAGGAGTTGTCCCGACGCGTCGTCCTGGTGGACATCGTCGAGGGCGTGCCGCAGGGGAAGGGGCTCGATCAGTGGCAGACGGCGCCGATCGAAGGCTTCGACAGCCGTGTCATCGGCACGAACGGTTACGAGGAGACCACCGGCTCGGACATCGTGATCATCACCGCGGGCATCGCGCGCAAGCCGGGGATGTCGCGGGATGATCTCATGAACACGAACGCGGGGATCGTGAAGGCGGTCTCGGAGCAGGTGGCGAAGACGTCGCCCGGCGCGATCGTCATCGTGGTGTCCAATCCCCTCGACGTGATGTGCCACGTCGCGAAGGCGGTGACCGGGTTTCCGCGCGAGCGCGTACTGGGCATGGCCGGGGTCCTGGATACGGCGCGCTACCGCGCCTTCCTCGCCGAGGCGCTCGACGTCTCGGTGCGCGACATCCAGGCCATGGTGCTCGGCGGGCACGGCGACACGATGGTACCGCTGATCAGCTACACGACCGTGAGCGGCATCCCCATCACGCAGCTGATGCCGCGCGAGCAGCTCGACCGGATCGTCGCGCGCACGCGCACGGGCGGCGCCGAGATCGTCTCGCTGCTCAAGACGGGGTCGGCGTACTATGCGCCGTCGGCGGCGGCGGTGCAGATGGCCGAGGCCGTCGTCGGCGACCAGAAACGGATCCTGCCGTGCTCGGCATGGCTCGAGGGCGAATACGGGCACTCGGGCCTCTTCCTGGGCGTGCCGTGCAAGCTGGGACGCCGCGGGCTCGAGGCCATCATCGAGGTGGAGCTGACGGCCGATGAACGAGCCGCCCTCGCGCGCAGCGCGGACGCGGTGCGCGAGCCGATGGCGGCGCTGACCATCTAGCGTGCGGACCGGCAGCGCCGGATCGCGC
>JABWBJ010000175.1 GCA_013360595.1 Gemmatimonadaceae bacterium
GCCAGGGGAAAGCGCCGCACCTGGCCCTCGCGGTCGACGCCCGTGAACGATCCCGCCTTCGCCGCTTCGTCGCCCACGGCGCGTTCGATCACCTTGCGCGCGCGGCTCGTGCACTCGGCCACGAACGCCTCGGCGCGGCCGGGGGCCGTGAGGATGATGAAGTCGTCGCCGCCGATGTGGCCCACGAAGTCCTTGCCGTCGTCGGCGCCGACCGTGGCGCTGCTCTCGCGGATCGCCGCCCCGAGCCCGCGAATGACCTCGTCGGCGATCGCGAATCCGAAGGTGTCGGCGAACGGCTTGAAGTAGTCGAGGTCCAGGTAGCAGACGGCGAACGACTCGCTACGCTCGATCCGCGCCGTGATCTCGCGGTCGATCGCGCGGCCGCCGGGGAGTCCCGACGTCGGGTTCCGATCGGATTCGCGTTGCACCAGGCGCAGGAGCGCCTGCACGCGTGCGCGCAGCTCACGGGGATCGAACGGCTTGGCCAGGTAGTCGTCGGCGCCCGCCGCGAAGCCTTCGACCTTGGACTCCACCGTGCTCTGCGCGGTGAGCATGAGGACGGGGATGCGCGCGGTGAACGGGTTGGTCTTCACGCGCCGGCAGACCTCGAAGCCGTTCATCCCGGGCATCGCGTGGTCGAGGACCACCAGGTCCGGCTCGCGCGCCTGGATGGCCGACAGCGCCGCGTGCCCGTCCTCGACCATGGTGACCTCATGGCCCGCGGACCGGAAGAGGTCGCGGAGCATGAGGCGCATCTCTTCGTTGTCGTCGGCGAGGAGCAGGTAACTCACGGTTGGACCGGAGTTTGCGCGCGGTGAACGGGCCGGGGTTTGTAAGTTCACCGGGCAGCTGGCCTGGGTCAACTTCCATTGCTGCTTTCGCGGCGGGCTCGCCACGACCCGGCGATCAAACGGCCGCGGTGCTCCGAGCATCAGGAACCGTGACGGGGATCACACGAGCGCCCCGCGGCCCGCAGCGAGAGACCGGACGCCCTCGACCGTGCGATGGCCCTGTTCGACTATCTCCGCTTCAACTTCGAGTCGAGGTTTCTGCAGTGCGTGCGGTCGCCTGCGAGCTAATCCGTCGCCGACGCGAAGAGGGCCGCGAGGTCGATCACCAGCGGCGCAATGCCGCCCCTGGGCGTCCAGGTGAGGCGATCGGCGAGGACATCCGGACGTTCGTCTTCGGGACGCCAGCGTTCGACGATCCGCGAATACGGATCCACGATCCAGTACTCCGGAACTCCCTCGCGCTGGTAGGTGACGCGCTTGCGTGTGCGGTCGGCGTGGGCCGTGGAGGGTGACAGGACCTCCACGACCAGCAGGATTGCCGAACGTCGTCCCAGGCCTGCGGTCGGCCACGGCCGCGGTCGGGCACGATGAACAGGTCCGGTTCCACCAAGTCGCGCGGCGAGAACTCGATTTCGGCTGGTGCGATGAGCAGCCGGCCGAGCCGGTGGCGCTCGACGTAGGGGCGCAGCCGCAATGCGAGTTCCAGGACGATGCCCTGGTGGCTCCACCGCGGCGCGGGGCTCACGAGGAGCTGCCCGTCCAGAACTTCGTACCGCTTCCCGTCGTCGGGGAGGGCGCGAACCATCTCGGCGGTCCACTCGGTGTGCTGCGCGGGCATGCCCATAGCGTACGATCGGCTCGGCGAGGGTGGCAAGCGAACATACGCCGAGTTTGCGCGGCCAGCGGCGGCCTCCTTCACCGCTGGAACGCGCCCGGTGTCGTCTTCACGCATCATCAGGCAGCCCGGCGGCTTGGCGCCACGGCTCTCGAGCGTTCACGGCCCCTCGCACTACCTGTCCCGTTACCATTTCTGGCCCTCTGGTCGAATCGGTGATCGCGGGGTCATTGTAGAGCCGGGCTGAGAGCGGCAGCCCGGCCGGTACGGCTGGGGCGACCGGTCGTAGTTCCGGCGAGTGGTCGCGCGCGAGTTGATACTGCTGTCCCACCCTCAGCCGAGATTGCCGTGACGTTCGACGAGTATCAGCAGGCGGCGGCGCGGACGATGAATGCGTCGCTGACGGACGATGAGCGGCTCCTGGACGCGGCCGCGGGGATTGCGGAGGAGGCGGGGGAGGTGCTGGCACACGTGCGGAAGCACCTGTACCAGGGGAAGGCGCTGGACCGGGAGAAGCTGGCGGAGGAGCTGGGGGATGTGCTGTGGTGCGTGGCCGGAGTGGCAACGTCGGCAGGCCTGTCGCTGCACGCCATTGCCGCTCGAAACGGCGCGAAGCTGAGTCAGCGATGGCCGGGAGGTTTCATGCCCGATCGGCCTCACCCCGAACTTGAGGTCGACTGACCCACCGAGGCTCATGACGTGTTCCAATTCCTGAAGCGAAGAGTGGCAGCCCATGCACCCAGACCCTTGGAAGCAGGCCCTTCATGAATCACGGTCAGATCGGCAGCTTCCTCTGGGGTGTCGCCGACCTCATTCGCGACACCTTCAAGCGGGGCAAGTACCAGGACGTCATTCTGCCGCTCACCGTTCTGCGTCGCCTCGACTGCGTCCTGGCGGATACCAAAGCCTGGCCGCCATTTGCCGCGACGCTGACGGCAACCCGAGCCCGATCCGGAGCTGCGCGATACGGAGAGCGTCCCGCTGCCCGCCGGCAGCGATCCCGCGGATGCCGATGGGGTGCCGTCCAGCGTCCGCGCCTTCTTCGACCGCGAGGTGAAGCCCCACGCGCCGGACGCATGGCTCGATACTACGAAGCGCGACCCCAAGGACGGCCGCGTCGGCCTCATCGGCTACGAGATCAACTTCAACCGCTACTTCTACCGCTACACCCCGCCCCGCCCCCTCGAAGAGATCGAGGCCGACATCCGGGCCATTGAGGGCGACATCGTCCGGATGCTGGCCGAGGTCACGGGCGGCCCCGCGACGGGATGACGGAAGATGTCGGCGATCGCGGCCAGGTGCCGACGCTCTCGGTCGGTGGGCGGCTCCGAGAGGTCGGGCCTTGCATGCAACCCCCGACGTTTCGTCGACCCCTGAGGGCACGTGGCAAATCGTTGACAGCCGCAGCCAAATGAGTACGATTTCCCACATGCAACAAACCGCTCGGCAACGCATTGTGAGCCTGGCCAAGCCGAAGGGCTACTCCCGAGTATCGGGTCCACGTCCGCGACGATGTCCTGCGCGAGCACGACGGACCCATGCTGACGTGGGGGCTTCAGAAGATGGACCAGGTGTCCCTGTGGCTGCCCCGGCACGACGTGGAGAAACCGAACCGGGAGTTCCTCGCCGTGCGGTTTGACCGGTTCAAGGCGGCGTAGAGCAAGAACGGGCTATGGCGAGCGGTGACCAGGACGACCTGCTCGACCTGCTCGACGTGGCGTTCCGGGTGCCCCGCCTCGCCTGCTCCACTGCCGCGCCGGGCGAGCACGATCCCCGCAGCACCACCGACCGCATTGGGCTGGCGTTCAGCCGCCCTCCGACCTGGCATTCAGCCGCCCTCCGACCTGGCATTCAGCCGCCGCATTCAGCCGCCCATCTAACTAGCGTTCAGCCGCCCATCGAACTGGCGTTCAGCCGCCGGATCCTGCTGTACTCGCCAGGCAAGCTGGCGTCCGGACCCGATCGAGTTCTTCCATTTCCGGGACCGCGACGATTTCGAGGTCGATATCGTGCTGGAGGGCGAGGGAGTCGTCGCCGGCGTCGAGGTGAAGGCGGCCGCGACGGTCCTGGAATCGGACCTGCGCGGACTCCGAAAGCTGCAGGGCGCGGCCGGCAGGCGCTTCGTCGCGGGTGTGGTGCTCTACGACGGCAAGGCGACGATGAGCTTTGGAAACGGCCTGTTTGCCGTGCCCGTGCGCACGCTCTGGCAGGAGACGTGAGCCGGCAGCGTATCGTGAGACCTGCCAGGTCACGGCCATGGAGTAGCCGAAGAAGGGTGTCGCCTGGATCGTCACACCGCTCCACCGGCCATCGGTGAGACCGCGGGGAGCGGTCCGGTTGTCAACGAGTCCCGTTCCGCTTGACCGGGAGTTCCAGGGATCAACAGCAGCAGCGCCCTCACCGGTGGCCTGTACGCCGGGATCCCGATGGACTACGCCGATGCAACCGCCGAGCTGGCACGGCTGAGGTTTTCCCGCTGGGCGTAGCAGGCACCAGCGACTGCATGAGCCGCGCCGCCGCGGTCGCGGCGGCGCGGCGGGAGTCACCCGCTTCTCAGCTACCAGATCACCACGAGGTAGTAGAACCAGAAGGCGGGGCCGTTGATCATCACCGCATTCCACTGGTTGTTCGACAGCACCAGCCCGCACACATTCGAGTTCCCGTTCCCGTCACTGACCTGAAGCCACGCCACGGGCTGCGTGAGCTGGCTCGTGATGAAGCAGGAGAGCACGGGCCTGGCGTTGGCCGGCACGGCCGGAAGTGACACGGTCACTCCGCCGCTCGCGTTGAGCACCCCGGAGGACGTGATGAAGTTCACCGGCCCCGGTACGCCCTGAGGACCCTGTGGTCCTTGAGGCCCCTGCGGCCCTTGAGGCCCCTGCGGTCCTTGCGGTCCCAGCGGGCCTTGAGGTCCCTCCGGGCCCATCGGCCCCTCCGGGCCCTTGCAGGCGACGAGCGCGAGCAGCCCAAGGCTCAACAGCAATCGAGGCGTGATCATCGTGGCTCCCTCCTCCATGCAGGTTCGGGTGTCAAACGGCCCCGAACCTGGGGCCGGGGTGTGACAACGCTGCCCGGCGTCACACCCCCGGCGCATCCTTCGATGTCACCCGGGCGCTACCAACCCGAACGCGCCCCGGCAGAGCCCGAATACCGGAGACCATCCATGCGCACGCTCCTCCTCGCCATCATCGCCCCCCTGCTGCTGCTCACGTCGCCCGCCGGGGCGCAACGCCTCCAGCCGTCCGCGATCCCCCACGTGCCGCACGCCGTTGCCAAAAAAGTCAGCTTCCCGGCCAGCGAACCACTGGCGCATCTTCTGGCGCTCGATTGCGACACGGATCGCAGCCGCGGGCGCGAGACCGCGGCGGCCAATCACTCCGGCTCGGGGTGGCTCGCCGGCGGCTTCGTGTCCGGCGTCCTCCTTGGCCTCATCGGCACCGCCGTCACCTTCGCCATGGCGAACTCCTCCACCGCACAGCCGGACCGCATTCCCGACGGTGCCGAGGCGTCCTGCTTCCGCGACGGATACTCGTCGAGGGCAAGGAGCATCAACACGTCCAGCGCACTCACGGGAGGCCTCCTCGGCACCGCCGTCCTGATCCTGATCGTCGTCTCGGCCGCCAGCGGATCAACCTATTGAAGCACCTCGCTGCCTCGCCCATGTCCAAGCCGTCCCGCTGGCTCAACCTCGTCGCCTTCCTCCTCAGCCACCGCTTCGCGGTCACCCGCGACCGCATCTTCGAGGCCGTGGATGGGTACGGCGGCGAGACCGAGTCCGCCCGCCGCAAGTTCGAGCGCGACAAGGACGAGCTCCGGGCGTTAGGCATCGAGATCGAAACCGTCCCCCTCCCCGGCGCGGCCGGCGACGAACCGGCTACCGGTTACCGCCTCCGCGCCCGCGACACCTACCTCCCCTACCTCGAACTGACCGACCAGCCGGCCACCGACCGCCCCTACGGACTCGACCGACTCGTCCTGACGCGCCACGAGCTCGCGCTCCTGGACCGCGCCACCAGCGCCCTCGCCGGCCTCGCCGACTCCCCACTCGCGCCGCACGCCGCCAGCGCGCGCCGCAAACTCGCCTTCGACCTCCCCCCCCCCCCCCCCCCCCCCCGCCCCCTCCC
>JABWBJ010000176.1 GCA_013360595.1 Gemmatimonadaceae bacterium
GCAGGCCGGCGACGAGGCGGGCGGCGGATTCGGGGCTCCGATCCACGTAGTGCACGACGCTGTGGCTGCGCGCTGCGGCCGCCGGCTTCGCGTCGTCGGTGGCGGCGCCCGCGGCGCCGGAATCGGGCTCACCCCGAGTGTCGTGTTCCATGGTCTCGTCCGTTGTCAAAGCGCGCCCGGCTCGCCAGCTTAGCGTCGAGCAGGACACCAAGTATAGCCGGACGGCGTGTCCGCCGCCCACCGAACCGGAGGGTCATGTCGTCCACGCCCGTGGTGTCCAGCAACGTCGCACAGCTCCGCGAGTCGGCCACGATCGCGGTCTCGCAGCGGGCCCGTGCCCTTCGCGCCCAGGGGCGGCAGATCATCGACCTCGGCGCCGGCGAGCCGGACTTCGACACGCCGGGGTTCATCCGGCGCGCGGCGCAGAAGGCGCTGGACGAGGGGGCCACGCGATACACGGCGGTCGAGGGCATTCTGCCGCTCCGGGAGGCGATCGCGGCGGCCGCGAACGAGGCGAACGGCTGCGAACGGGTCATGCCCGGCGACGTCGTGGTGACGACGGGTTCGAAGCAGGCGCTCTTCAACGCCTGCTTTGCGCTCTTCGGCGCCGATGACGAGGTGCTGATCCCCACGCCGGCCTGGACCAGCTACTACGAAATGGTCGAACTCGCCCGCGCCGACGCCGTCCCGGTGCCCGGTTCCCCCGAGTCGGGATTCAGGGTCACCGCGGACGATCTCGAGCGCCACGCGACTGACCGGACGCGCGGCGTCATGCTCAACTCGCCGTGCAACCCCACCGGGGCGGTCTACACGGCGTCCGAACTGACCGACCTGGTGCGTCTGGCGGCCGAACGGCGCTGGTGGGTGATCAGCGACGAGATCTACCGGCGCATCGCCTACGACGGCCCGGCGGCGGGACTCCTGTCGGTCGCGCGTCACCGCGAGCGGATCGTGGTGGTCGACGGCATGGCCAAGGCCTTCGCGATGACCGGATGGCGCATCGGCTGGGCGATTGCCGCCGCGCCGGTGGCCCGAAGTCTCACCGCGCTGCAGTCGCATACGACGTCGAACGCGACCACTGTGGCCCAGTACGCGGCCCTGGAGACGTTTCGGCGCCGCGAAGAGGCCGACGCCGCCGTCGCCGCCATGGTTGCGGAGTACCGCCGCCGGCGTGACGCGGCGCTGGCCGTGCTGCGCGTTGCTCGCGGCCCGGCCATTGTCCGCCCCGACGGCGCCTTCTACCTCTTCGTGAACGTTTCGGACACCGGTCCCGGCCTCGAGGACGCGGGTTCCGCATTCGCCGCTCGACTGCTGGAGGAGCACGGCGTGGCCGTGGTGCCCGGGGCCGCGTTCCGGACGCCGGGCTGGGTCCGGCTGTCGTACGCGGCCAGCCTGGAGACGGTCGTGGAGGGCGTCCGCCGGCTGATGGCGTTGCGGGAAGCGATGGTTCCCCGCTAGCGGATTCCGGCGGCCGCCTGCTGCGTTCTGGCGATGCAGGGCGCGTTGTAAGGATGACGCCGGACGCGGGTCGGGTGCACATTTTTTCCGGCGCCAGCAGCCGTGGGGGCGTCGTGAACATTCCGGTACGAGTCGAGCCGTTGACGGGCGCGCCAGCGCCGGTCGACTACCGTTGGGACGAGGACACGGACATCCTGTCCGCGCAGATGGGGGAAGCGCGCGCCGGAAGGTCGCAAAGCGTCGACGTGGAGGGCCGGGACGGGTCCTGGCTCATCATCGACGTGGCCGACGAGCGCATTCGAGGTGTGGAGGTCGCGGTCTGGCCGACCGTGCGCAAGCGCGCCGACCTGAAGCCACCCGATCCGGTGCCGTCGGCCCGCGTCAAGGTCGGCCGCGAGGAAGCGGTGTCGCCGCTCTCGGCCGTGGAAGTGGACCTTCCCGTGCTGGCCGAGTCGGATCCGGCCGAGCGGACGATTCACTTCCGCCTGGGGCGCGGCCGCGAGGTGCGAACGGTTAGAATTGCGCGTGAGATCCTGCTCGACATCGACACCCGGGACCGGCTGGCGGGTGTCTGGCTGCTCAACGTTCCTCCTTTCCCCGACGCCCCGTGATCACGACCATCGTCCTCGTTCGCGCGGATCCGCACCGGATCCCGGAGACGGCTCGCGCCCTCGCCGGCATCGAGGGTGTTCAGGAGGTCTACTCGGTCTCCGGGGAGTGGGACCTCGTCGTGATCGTCCGGGTGAGCGAGTACGAGAAGATCGCCGAGGTGGTCACCGAGAAGTTCCCATCGGTGCAGGGGATCGAGCGGACGCAGACGCTGACGGCGTTCCGGGCGTATTCCAAGGGAGACCTGGAGCAGGCATGGGACATCGGGGTGGGGTGAGGCAGGGTAGGGCAAGGCAGGGTAGGGCAAGGCAGGGTGAGGTAAGGCAGGGTGAGGTAGTGCAGGGTGGAAGGCGGCTGGTCGGAAGGACGTCGCGATCGGTCGCCGGAACGCCCGCCGCAGGGACACTTCTTCGCTCCTTCACGGTCTCGCAGGCCCACGGCCTGCCAGCTTCGCAGCGCCGTTGACTCTTCTTCGGGACCTTGGCCGCGCCGTGCGCGCGGCGCTGTCGCATCCGCCGGGCGACGGCTCGCCGCCGGCGCCGCTCGAACTCAGCGGGATGGTGCTCGATCCGCCGCGGCTGCGCGCCTGCGCGGTGGTCGAACATCCGGAGATCCGGGCCGTGGCCGTGGACGGAGAGCCGGTGGCGGCTTTCGCGGCCTTCCTCGACGGCGTGCAGCAGAGCCACGTCGTGGACTACGCGGGCACGATCCCCATCGTCGCCGGGCGGACGGCGGCCGTGATCCGCTCCCGCGTGGAACGCCGGATGACGACCTGGAACGATGGCGCCGTCTCACAGGCCCGGCTCTATGCTCCGCTTCAGCGACTGGATCCCGAGCTCGTGAAGGCACTGACCGCTGCCGATCTTCCGCTGCGCGACACGCTGGCCCCGGCCGAGGAACTGTCCGATCACCCGATGGAGCTTCTGCGGCGCGCCGTCGACGCGGTGAAGCGCGATCGCGAGCGGTTGGAGGCCGATCTCGCCGAACGATGGGCCGCGGGGCCCGAGGGGCCGCTCTTCGTGGATGGCGGGCTTCCGCCCGGACCCCGGGCCTCCACCTCTCCGATGTGCGTGGGCGTGGTCAAGAGCCACCACACCATCTACGCGCCCCCCGACGGGCTCGCGCGTGTCCTCGCCCTGGCGGAGGGCGAGCGGAGCAGCGCCTTCCTGGTCGAGCGGACGTGGGGGCCGCGCGTGGCGAGCTGGTACCTGCGCCTCCGGGAGCCCCCATCACACGACCCGTTCCTCGGCCTCGTCCGTGTCGAGGTAGCCGCCGACGGGGTGGACGCGGGCCGGCGCGCGGACGAGGTGTCGCGATGGATTCTCGCCGAGCGCGCGCCGCTCGCGCTTCCCGATGCGCGCTGGGACCGGATGGTGTACGGGATCCGGGACTGCGAGGAGTATCTGCGGGCGAGGGGGGGGTAAAGGGGCAGGGGCAGGGTACAGGGTACAGGGTACAGGGTTCGGGGAGCCGGCCCGCCTGCTCAGCGCCGGTTCCGTCAGCGCGCCGCGCGCACCACGGTGGCTCCGGTCCGGTACCACGCCTCTGCCATGCCCTCATACCGCATCTCGATCGCGCTTCGCTTCAGCTTCAGCGTCGGGGTCAGCAGGCCATTCTCCACCGTCCAGGGTTCCTCGGCCACGACGATCAGCTGGAGCCGCTCGTGCGGATCGACGGCGGCGTTCACGCGTTCGCGGAGGGCCGCGAGGGCGAGGTCGACCGCACCGTCCTGGTGTGCCGCTCTGGACAGGACCACGATCGCGTACGGTTGGGGCAGGCCGGCGCCGGACACGCAGGCCTGTTCCACGCGCGGATCCGCCAGGAGCCGGTTCTCGATCGGCGCCGGGGCGACGTACTTGCCCTTGCTGGTCTTGAAGAGCTCCTTCACGCGTCCGGTGATGCGCAGGCGGCCGGCATCGTCGATCTCGCCGCGGTCGCCGGTGTGGAGCCACCCCTCGTCGTCGATCATCTCGCGCGTGAGGTCGGCGGCCCGGAAGTACCCCAGCATCAGGCCGGGCGTCTTCACCAGCACTTCGCCATCGCTCGTCAGGCGCTGCTCCACGCCCGGGACCGGCGGCCCCACCCACCCCGGCCGCAGCCGGCCCACGATCCCCATGTGCGAGTACGCCCATCCCTCGGTCATCCCGTAGATCTCGACCAGCTCGAGGCCCAGCCGGCGGTACCACGCGATCAGCTCCGCCGGACTCGGCGCCGACCCGTAGAACGCGACGCGCACGTGGGCCAGGCCGAGCCCGGCCAGCACCTTCCGCCTGACGAGCCAGCCGATCACGGGGAGGCGCAGGAGGCGTGAGAGCTTCCGTTCGGGCACCTTCGCGAACACGCCGGCCTGGAACTGCATCCACAGGCGCGGGACGCTCCCGAACACCGTCGGGCGGGCGCGCTGCACGTCCTGCACGAACGTCTCCAGCCGCTCCACGAACCAGACGCTGAAGCCGACCAGGAAGCACGTGCACTCGAGCAGCGCCCGCTCGGCCACGTGCGCCAGCGGCAGGTAGGAGATGAACCGGTCTTCCGCGGTGAGGCGCGCCAGCGCACAGATGACCCTCGAGTGGTCCATCGTGCGGAAGCTGTGCATCACTCCCTTGGGCATCCCCGTGCTCCCCGACGTGTACATGATGGTCGCCAGATCATCGGGGTGGCGATCCGGGCGACCCGTCAGGGGCTCGCAGGACGCGACGACGGCGTCCCAGGGGGTCCCGGCTCCCTCCGGTGACAGCGGGAACGCCACGCGCTCCACGGTGCGCGGAATGCCCGGTTCCATCGCGCCGAACTGATCGATCTTCCCGACGAAGACCAGCCGTGCCTCACTGTGATCGAGAATGGCCGCCACGCTGTCGGCGGAGAGCGTGGGGTAGATCGGCACGGAGACGTGGCCCGCCATCCAGATCGCCAGGTCGGCCAGGAACCACCAGGCGCAGTTCTTCGACAGGATGGCGATGCGGGATCCCGGCGGGTACCCTCGATCCCGGAGGTACGACGCCATGCGCCGGGCCTCGTGGAGCGCCTCCTTCCAGGTGAACTCACGGAGCATCCCGCTCCCCATCGGCTGCGTGAGCCACGTGCGGTCGGCACGATCGCGCTCGTGATCGTAGACGTGCTGGAGAAGGGTCTTCATGCGGGCCCCGACGTCATGGCGTGGCGAAGTTACCGCGCGCACCGGCGGGGAGCCATGTTCCACGGCGCTTGCCACCGGGCCGCGGTGGCGGGAGAATTCGCGGTCGCGAATCACCACGGACCCCGTCCCACCGATCCCGATGAAGACGCAGTACTACACGGCCACGACGCTGGACGGCTTCATTGCCGACCCCAACGATTCCCTCGACTGGCTGTTCCCGCTCGGCGACGCCGCGGAAACCAGCTACCCGGCGTTCATCCAGGACGTCGGCGCCCTGGCCATGGGGGCGACGACGTACGAGTGGATGCTGCGCCACGCCATTCACGCCGACCCGCCGCAGGCATGGCCGTACACACAGCCGTCGTGGGTCTTCACCAGCCGGTCGTTGCCGGGCGTCGCCGGCGCGGACATCCGGTTCGTGCGGGGCGACGTGCGGCCGGTCCACCGCGACATGGCCGCCGCGGCGGCGGGGAAGAACGTCTGGATCGTGGGCGGCGACGGCTGGGCCTACGACATCGGCTACGGCGGCCTCGACCACGTGCTCGC
>JABWBJ010000177.1 GCA_013360595.1 Gemmatimonadaceae bacterium
ATCGGCCGGAGCACGCGCGGCTCCTCCTCGGACAGATCGAGGAACACGAGGTCGCCGGGGGCGGGGACCGCCAGCACGCCGGCGTCGCGGGGCGTCACCGACGGGTCGATCGCGCGCATGCGATCGATGGTGGCGCGCGCCTCGGCCCGGCGCCCTTCGGCCTCCAGCTTCTGGTAGAGCGCCTGGAGCTGCTCGAGCGCTTCGCCCTTCCGATTCTCCCGGGACAGGAGTTCCGCCAGGATCAACCGTACGTCGTCCTGATCCGGGTACAGCGACGCAAACTCCTTGAGGGCGCGGAAGGCCTCTTCGGACTGACCCGCCTTCTGCATGCGGTCGGCGTACTCGAGGAAGTTCTTGCGGGCGTCGCTCTTGAACCCCTTCCGCGCGCTGATGCGGCCGAGCTTGTAGTACACCGCCGCGCGGCCGGGCGACTGCCGGAGAATCTTGCTGCACAGCGCGATGGCGTTGTTGAGGAAGCCGCGCTCGGCGTACAGGTCCACCGCCCGCTCGTAGTAACCCAGCGCTTCGGTCACGCTCCCCTTTCGCATCAGCATGTCGCCGACGCGATTGAACAGCGGGACGTCCTCGTCGCCGAGGTCCTTCCCGCCCTCGTCGAGGAGCTGGATGTACACCTCGAGCGCCCGATCGAACTGCCGTTTCTGCTCGAGTTCCGCCGCCTTCTTCCGGAGCCGGGACAGGGCCGCCGACATCGTCAGGCGCTCCAGGCCGGCGCGCCGTCGACCCAGGTGGCCCGGCAGCGGCGGTCGCCGTACCAGTAGGGCAGCTCGCGCACATCCTCCATCTCGAAGAGCGCGAGATCGGCCCGGAAGCCCGGCGCGAGCTGCCCGGTCTCGCCTGCGAGGCCCAGCGCGGCCGCGCCGTTCACGGTCGCGGCCAGCAGCGCTTCGGTCGCGGACAGGCGGAGTTGGCTGACGCCGAGGGTGAGGATGAGCGGGAAGTTGGGGGTCGGCGACGTGCCGGGGTTGAAATCGGTGGCCAGCGCGACCGCGGCTCCACGGTCCACCAGCGCCCGCGCCGGCGCCTGGCGCTCCTTGCCGAGGAAGAGCAGCGTGCCGGGGAGGAGTGTCGCCACGGTGTCCGACGCGGCGAGGGCCTCGATCCCGGCGTCGGTGATGGCGCCGAGGTGGTCGGCCGAGGTGGCGCCGAGTTCGACGGCGAGTTCCGCGCCACCGGAAGGACGCAGCTCGTCGGCATGCAGCTTCACGCCGAGGCCCGCGCGGCGCGCCGCGTCCAGGATCTGGCGCGACTCGTCGACGGTGTAAGCGCCCGGCTCGCAGAACACATCGGCGAAACGAGCGAGGCCCTGCCGTGCCACCGTGGGGATCATCTCGTGCACGAGCAGGGAGATGTAGTTCGTACGGCCATCGGGAGTTGCGCGCGCCTCGAGGGGGATTTCGTGGGCGCCGAGGAAGGTCGGCACCAGCCTTATTTGGACGATCGAGGCCGCACCGGCGATTACACGAAGGCTCTTGAGCTCGTCCTCAAGCGTAAGTCCGTATCCTGACTTCACTTCCACGGTCGTCGTCCCGTGGCTGGCCAGCCGCCTGAGCCGGGCGACCGCCAGCGTGAGGAGATCCTCCTCGGTCCGGGACCGCAGATCGCGCACCGACGCATGGATGCCGCCCCCGCGCCGGGCGATTTCCATGTAGTCGAGTCCCGCGGCCCGCAGCTCCTGTTCGTCCGCGCGGGGCCGGCCGAAGACCGCATGGGTGTGCGAGTCGACGAGCCCCGGCGTCAGCACCCCGCCGCCGCAATCGACCCGTTCGAAGCGCGCGTGCCGCCGTTCGAGTTCGCCCGCGGGGCCGACGTCGACGATGCGCCCTCCGTCCACCGCCACCGCCGCGCCGGTCAGGATCCCGGCGTCGCGCATCTCGATCCCGCGCCGAGCCCGCGCGGGGCCGGCGCAGGTTACGACCTGGGCGGCGTTGGTGAAGAGGAGGGGCAACGGTGAGCGATGAGGAGAGTTGAGAGTTGAGAGTTGAGAGCTGAGAGTTGTTGAGCAACCGAGGCGTCAGGCGCGTGCGGTCTGCAGGCCCTGCGTGTCAGGGTGTCGAGTCACGAGTCACGCGTAAGGCCTCGCCATGACGTCCCGCACCCGCGAGAGCCGAAGTGGCGCCTGGGCTTCGCCGCGGCAGGCGTAGAAGCACCGGTTGCAGTCGATCGGTTCGTAGGTGCGGAACTCGCTCCAGTGAAAGTCCGTCGGGAAGTCCGGGCAGCGCTTCACGCGGCCCGCGGGATCGATGTGAATGGTGCGGATGCCCGACTGACACGGCTCGGTGAGTTCGCCCCGCAGGTACCGCGGAATCTGCTCGAGGTAGTAATCCGAGTTCGTGATCACGCCGCGCCGCCGCCGCTTGAAGGCGAGCAGGTCCGCGATCGCCCGTTCGGCCAGCTCCACCTGTCCGTTCTGCACCAGGTGGTCACGGTTGCCGTTCTTGAAGTCGGTATAGACGCTGAAGTTCACGCCGACGCCCAGCTCGGAGGCCACGCGCACGATGGCGCTCAGGTGGTCGACGTTCTCGCGCTTGATGACGGTGTTGAAGCGGATCGCGCTGATGCCGGCCGCGCGCATGGCCGCCACGGTGTCGAGGATCCGGCGGGTGAGGCCCGGGATGCCCCGTTCCGCATCGTGCCGGCCATCGACATAGTCGAGCGAGATGTTGAACTGGCTCACGCCCGCCTCCCAGAGCGAGCGGCCCCGCTCCGGACTCAACATGCCGCCGTGGGTGATCAGGGTGATGTACTTGAGCCGGATGGCATCGCGCACCGCGGCCACCAGGTCTTCGAGGTCGCGCCGCAGGAGCGGCTCACCGCCGGTGAACGTGACGACCATCGGGTTGAAGAAGCGGGCCGCCGCGGCGCACCGCTCGGTCTCGTGTTCGCGCTCTCCGGCCGGCGTCTTCCAGTAATCGCAGAAGCCGCAGCGCGCATTGCACCGCATCGTGACCTCGAAATGGACCAGCACCGGACGCCGCGTCAGGCCCAGCCAGGCGTACTTGGCCAGGAAGAGCGGCACATGCCAGGGCTTGAAGCGGGAGGAGAGCATGAGGGAACGCGGGGGGTCGTGATTCGTGGCTCGTGACTCGGCGGATCACTCTCGCCCTGGCGAGTCACGGATCACGCGTCACGCCGGGCTCGGGTCCATCGGCAGCCGTATCCCGTGCGCCGCCGCAGTGTCCCGCGCGGCCTCATACCCTGCATCGGCATGGCGGGCAACGCCGATGCCCGGGTCGTTGGTGAGCACGCGCTCGAGCCGGACGCGCATCTCGGGCGTGCCATCGGCCACGATGACCTGTCCGGCGTGCAACGAGTTCCCGATGCCCACGCCGCCGCCATGGTGGAACGAGACCCACGACGCGCCGCTGGCCACGTTGAGCATGGCGTTGAGGATCGCCCAGTCCGCAATGGCGTCGCTCCCGTCCTTCATGCCCTCCGTCTCGCGGAACGGGCTGGCCACGCTCCCGGTATCGAGGTGGTCGCGTCCGATCACGATGGGCGCGCTCAACGCGCCGCTGGCCACGAGGTCGTTCAGCGCCACGCCGAATCGCGCCCGCTGGCCCTGGCCGAGCCAGCAGATCCGCGCCGGCAGTCCCTGGAACGCGATGCGTTCGCGCGCGAGGGAAATCCAGCGCCGCAGGTGATCGTCCTGCGGGAAGAGCTCCAGGATCAGCTCGTCGGTGCGGTGGATGTCCGCCGGATCGCCGGAGAGCGCCACCCAGCGGAACGGCCCCTTTCCTTCGCAGAAAAGGGGGCGAACGTAGGCGGGCACGAAACCCGGGAAATCGAAGGCGTTCGCCAGCCCCGCATCGTGCGCGACCGTGCGGATGTTGTTCCCGTAGTCGAACGTCACCGCGCCCCGCGATTGCATGGCGAGCATGGCGCTGACGTGTTCCACGATGCTGGCGACCGACCGCCGGACATACGCGGCCGGATCCAGCCGCCGCAGCGCGACGGCCTCCGCCAGCGTCAGGCCATGCGGCACATATCCGTTGAGGGTATCGTGCGCGCTGGTCTGGTCGGTGAGCACGTCCGGCGTGACGCCGCGCCTGACGAGCTCCGGGAGTACGTCGGCGGCATTGCCGACCAGGCCGACCGAGAGGGGGCGGCCGGCGCCCTGGGCCTCGCGGATCCAGGCCAGCGCCTCGTCGAGCGACCGGGTCTTGCGGTCGAGATACCGGGTCTCGAGGCGCCTGTCCACGCGCGACTCGTCCACCTCGATGCCCAGGATGGCGGCGCCGCACATGGTCGCGGCCAGCGGCTGCGCGCCCCCCATGCCGCCGAGGCCCGCGGTCAGTACGAATCGGCCGGCGAGGGACCCGCCGAAGTGCTGCCGCGCCACGGCGCCGAACGTCTCGTAGGTTCCCTGGATGATGCCCTGCGACCCGATGTAGATCCACGAGCCCGCGGTCATCTGGCCGTACATGATGAGCCCGCGGCGTTCCAGGTCGCGGAACACGTCCCAGGTGGCCCAGCGGCCCACCAGGTTGCTGTTGGCGATCAGCACGCGGGGGGCATGGGTGTGGGTCCGGAAGACCGCCACCGGTTTGCCGCTCTGCACCAGGAGCGTTTCGTCAGGCGCGAGCGTGCGCAGCGTGCGGACGATGGCGTCGAAGGCGTCCCAGGACCGGGCGGCCCGTCCCGTGCCCCCGTACACCACCAGGTCCTCGGGCCGCTCGGCGACGTCCGGATCCAGGTTGTTCATGAGCATCCGCAGCGCCGCCTCCTGCTGCCAGCCGCGGCAGGAAATCGCCGTGCCACGCGGGGCGCGGATCGCCGCGCGGACGTCTGGTTCGATCGCGATCGTCATGGTATCGAGGGAAGATGAAGCCCCATCGCTGATCTCGTATCTCTCAACTCTCAACCCTCAACTCTCATCTCTCATCTCTCAACTCTCAACTCCCCCGACCCTCCCCTCCGCGATGGCGTTGGACACGATCTCGATATCCCGTCCCACTGGCCGGTCCTGCTCCATGAACGGCACCAGAGCGCGGACGGCCGCATACGCGCGCTCCACGGCGGCGCTCGAGCGCAGGGGTCGGCGGAAGTCGATCCCCTGCGACGCACACAGCAGCTCGATCGCGAGAACGTGGCGGAGGTTGGCCACGATGCGCCGCAGCTTCCACGCCGCCCCCATCGCCATCGGCACGACGTCTTCCTTGCTCCCGTCGGTCGGGATCGAGTCCACGCTGGCCGGGTGCGACAGGACCTTGCACTCGCTGGCCAGGGCCGCCGCCGTCACCTGGGCAATCATGTAGCCCGAGCTCACGCCCGCGTCCCTGGTGAGGAACGGCGGCAGGCCCTGGTTGAGGTCGGGATGGACCAGCCGGTCGATCCGCCGCTCCGCGATCACCGCCAGATTCGTCAGGCCGATCGCCAGCAGGTCCAGCACCATTGCCACGGCCTGCCCGTGGAAGTTGCCGCCGCTGAGGAGTGAGCCGTCCTCGAACACCAGCGGATTGTCGGTCGCCGCATTCAGTTCGCGGCCCACGATGTCGGACGCGAAGCCGAGCAGGTCGTGCACCGGGCCGTGCACCTGCGGCATGCAGCGGAGGGCATAGGCGTCCTGGACCCGCGGGTCGCCGTGGCGGTGCGACTCGCGGATCTCGCTGTCCTCGAGCAGCTCGCGCAGGAGCGCCGCCGACCGGATCTGCCCGGCCTGTCCGCGCGCGGCGTGGATGCGCGTGTCGAACGCCACCGGGG
>JABWBJ010000178.1 GCA_013360595.1 Gemmatimonadaceae bacterium
GCGCCTCGGCCTCCGAGGCGGCTTCGGCCGGTGGGGCGAACGAGCTGGCCGGCGTCGCGCCGTCGGCGGGGAGGTCCCTGATCAACTGCGCGGCGTCGCTGTTCCGCGGGTCGGCATCGAGCAGCCGTTCGTACCAGTGGCGTGCGCCGCTGAAGTCGCCGCCCACCTGGGCCATCTCGCCCATGGTGCGCAGGGCGATCAGGTTCTCGGGATCGAGGTCGAGGGCGGTCATGAACACTTCGCGCGCCTCGGCGGACTCGCCGGCTTCGTAGAGTGCCTGGCCGAGGACGATGTGGCCGCTCACGTGGCCGGGCTGGCCAGCGAGGTGCGTGCGGCAGATGGCGATCGCCTGGGCCGTGTCGCCGGTCTTGCGCAGTTCGTTGGCGAACGGCGCGAAGTAGCGGCGTGGATTCTCCTGGAACTTGATCCGGAGTTCTTCGAGTCGCGCGTTCATCATGCAAATGCCCCGTGTAACGCGACCCTCAGCGGGTCGCGGCTGCGGTCCCACGAGGGACCGTCCACCTGACGAGCCACTGGGGCAGAAGTGACAGGTAGTGGGTCACTTAGGCGTTTTTTGGACCGCATCTTTTCTTTTCACTGTGACCCGCGTCCCACACTGGGAGTTGGTGCCGCCCTCGGAAGAAGCTCAGTCCGCGCACGGGGCGCAACGAGGGCCGGCTGCACGCGGACGTGAACGAGAATGGCGCCGGGTATGTGTGCGGCCACCGGCCGGGGCCACACCGAAGACCCGCCACCAGTCTCACCCGGTTGCCGTGCGAAGGGTGGCCGCTGCCCTCCGGACAATCGACCAGGACGAATGCAGGAACAGCGACGCGATAACCACGGCGACGACAAGGTCAGGCCATACCGAGCGGGTGACGGCGACCGAGGCGGCGGCGATCACGACGGCGATGTTCCCGAGCGCATCGTTGCGCGAGAACAGCCAGATGGCGCGTGCGTTCACGTCCCCGGTGCGATGGGGAACCAGAACGGCGGCAGCGGCCAGGTTGATGGCCAGGCCGATCGCTCCAAGAACACCCATGACTTCGGCGTCCGGCTGCTTCGCGATCAGCACTCGAAAGACGGTTGTCGCGAGGACGCCGAGCCCCAGCGCGCCAAGGAACAGCCCTTGAATCAGGGCCACGCGCGCCCGCACGCCGGGGTGCCAGGTGAGCGCGACAATGCCGACGAAGGTGATCAGGCCGTCGCCAATGAAGTCGAGCGCATCCGCCTTCAACGCCTGCGAATCAGCCAGCAGTCCGCCGGTCATTTCCACAAGGCCGTATCCCGCGTTCAGGACGACCACGATCCACAACGCCCGGCGATAACCCGGCCGCGCCTGCGCTGTCACCAGTCCCGCCTCGGAATCGGGGATGCCTGAACTTGCATGCGACGTGAGCGTCGGCCCCTGGCGTGCTCGCGGCACTCGCGGATCTCCCGCGGCGACCGTCCGCGTACGTTCCTCCGTGAAGTGCCCGAATGCCGAAGTGACACTGTAACTTGATTTTAGACGCAAATCACAAATAGCTTTCCGGGCTCACGAACCGCCGTTTCCCGACCCGTCCAGTCAGCCCAGGAGTTTGCGCCCGTGCTGCAGCAGATGCGGAGCGCCGCAAAGTGGATTTGGATCTTCATCGTCATCGCCTTCGTGGGCGGTTTCCTGTTCGTGGAGACGTCCGGGCTGCTCGGCCGCGACCAGGTGACGACCTCGTCCGTGGTGGCTTCAGTGAACGGTGTCGACATCCCCTACCTCACCTGGGTCAACGCGTCGAACCAGCTCGCGCAGCAGCGGGAGCAGCAGACCGGACGCGGGCTCAACGGCGACGAACGACGCGCCATCGAGCAGCAGGCCTTTGACCAGCTGGTCACCGATATCCTCCTCCAGCAGGAGTACCGCCGCCGCGGCATCCGCGTGAGCGATGAGGAGGTCATCCAGCAGGCCCGCAGCAATCCGCCGGCGGGGCTCCTCAACGACCCGACCCTGCAGACGGACGGCCGGTTCGATATCGAAAAGTACCAGCGCCTCCTCGCCAGTCCCCAGGCGCGTCAGAGCGGGATCCTGCTCCAGCTTGAGAACTACTATCGTTCCGAGATCCCCCGGGCCAAGCTCGAGGCCCAGGTGCTCTCCGAGGTGTTCATCTCCGACGCCAAGCTCTGGAGCGCCTATCGGGACGAGCACGATTCGGCCCAGGTCAGCTTCGTGTCGTTCGACCCGACGACGATCCCCGACAGCGCGGCGGTCGTGCCCGAGGCCGACATCCGGCGTTACTACGACCAGAACCGCGATCGCTTCGAGCGCCGCGGCCGGGCGGTGCTGAGCCTCCTCGTCGTGCCCCGCACCGTCACCGCCGTTGACTCCGCCGCCACGCGCAGCCGCATGGACAGCCTGCGCGCGGAGATCCTCGGCGGCGCGAAGTTCGAGGACGTGGCCGCGCGCGAGTCGGACGACACGTTCACGCAGGCCAGCGGCGGCCTCGTGGGATGGCGCGGGCGCGGCTCCCTGGACCCGGAGGTCGAGAAGGCGGCCTTCGCGCTCCGCGTCGGCGACGTCTCGACGCCGGTGCTCGGCGCTGACGGCTACCACCTGCTCAAGGTCGACTCGCGGAAGAGCGACTCGATCAACGTCCGCCACATCCTGAAGCGCATCGCCCAGACCGACTCGAATGCGCTGCGGACCGATCGCCGCGCCGATTCGCTCTCGCGCATCGCGGCCGCCGCCACCGACCCGCAGCGGTTCGACAGCGCGGCGCGAGTCCTCGGCCTGACGCCGGAGCGCGTCACGGCCGTGGAGGACCAGCCCCTGTTCACCACGTTCGGCGTCGCCGCCGGCGTGAGCGCCTGGGCATTCGGCGGCTCGCGCCCGCGGGATGTCAGCGACCTGTTCGACTCGGACGAAGCCTACTACCTCGCGCGCCTGGACTCGCTGATCGAGGGTGGCACGGCGCCATTCGAGGACGTGCGCGCCGACATCCGCGGACTGCTGCTCTCGCGCCGGAAGGCGGACCTCATGGCGGCCCAGGCCGCGTCATTCACGGCCAGGGCCCGCGAGACGACCCTCGAAACCGCCGCCAGGGAGCGTGACCTCACCGTCACGCGCTCGAATCCGTTCTCGCGGTCGACCTTCGTGCCGGGACTGGGCCGGCTGAACGCTGCCATCGGCGCCGCCTTCTCCCTCCCCATCGGGGCCATCTCGGAGCCCATGGCAACCGACGACGGCGTGTTCGTGATCCGCGTCGACCGGCGGGTCGAAGCCAGCCGCGAGGCCTTCGAGGCTCAGAAGGCGGTCCAGCGCGCGAGCGCGATGAACATCCTGCAGCAGGCTCGCATTCGCGAGTTCATGGAGGGGCTGCGCGAGCGCGCCAACATCCGCGACCGGCGCAAGCAGCTCAGTGCCGCCGCGCGGGCGCAGGCGGCGGTGCCCTGAGGAGGTCGCAGGGCGAGCGGCCAGCAGGCAGGTGGCGGAAGCACCAGCGCCGAGTCCCCTTGACGGGTACTCGGCGCTTTCACTTCCCAGAGCCTGCTGCCAGCCTGTCCGCTACCCCATCAGCCGCCTTGGCTCGGCCGGTTCCTCTTCCTTCGCCGAGCTCTGGGGCATCGGGGAATTCAGGCGGTCCGCAGGGCGATCTTCGGTGATCGCGTCGTTGGCCTCATTGAGGCCGCGCTTGAACGCCTTGATGCTCTTCCCGAACGAGGCGCCGATCTCCGGGAGGCGCTTGGCCCCGAACAGGAGCAGCACCGCCACCAGGATCAGCAGGATTTCCATGAAGTTCAGGTTGCCGAAGTTCATACGACTCTCCTAGAAGAGCGATCGGGCAATCAGGTACGCCACCAGCACACCGACGAGACTCAGGACCGACACGTCCAGGGCGACGGGCCCCAGCGAGAAGTTCAAGATAATCAGATCCACCTTCAGCGGCCCGAACGACGGACTCAACCCGGTCGTCAGGACCTCCTTCACGGCCCCCATGGGGAGGAACCTCCGGCCCAGAAACGTGAGGAAGCCCCCCACCACGAAGCCTATCGAGAGCACCACGGCATGGAAGAGGGGACGGCGGGGGACTCGGGACTGGCCGGTCTTCATGCGCGACGCTCCATCACATACGTGAGCGTATCCTGGAGCGCGCGGCGCGCCGGGCTCTCCGGCAGCCGCGACAGAACCTCATCGGCGCGCGACGCGTATCCCTCGCCCCGCTCCCGCGCGTAGTCCAGCCCTCCTTCCTCCTCGACGATGCCGACGACCCGGGCAATCTGGGCATCGTCGGGCTCGGGACTGCTGAACAGGTCGTCCACGGCTGCGCGAGAGGCCGGCGGCATGGTCCGCAGCGCGGCGATGAGGGGCAACGTGACCTTGTGCTCCTTGAGGTCGAGCCCGGTCGGCTTTCCGACGGTGGCCGACGCGCCGGTGTAGTCGAGAAGGTCGTCCACGACCTGGAAGGCCATGCCGAGGTACGACCCGTACTCGGCCAGTTCGACGCGGAACCGTTCCGCGCCGCAGAGTCCGCCGACCTCGCACGCGGCGGAGAAGAGCGCCGCCGTCTTGGCCCGGATGAGGAACTCGTAGTCCTCCTCCGAAAACCGGAGCGCGTCGAGGGCCGAGAGCTGCCGCATCTCCCCGATCGTCAGCTCGTTGGACGCCTTGGCGAACACCCGCAGCGCCTCGAGGTCGCCGAGCCTGACGAGTTCCTGCACGGCCCGCGAGTACAGGAAGTCCCCCGCGATGACCGCGACCTGGTGCGTGAAGAGGGCGTTGATGGTGGGCATCCCGCGGCGCAGCACGGAGTGATCGACGGCGTCGTCGTGCACCAGCGTGGCCAGGTGGATGAGCTCGACGACGCCGGCGTACGCCGCGGCGCGCGGCTGCGCGGCGCCGTCCGCCTCGGACGACAGCAGGAGGAGCGTCGGACGGAGCATCTTCCCCTTCATGAGCATCAGATGCTCGCTCACGCCGTTCAGCAGGGCGCTGTCCACCGCGACGATGCGCCACATCTCCTCCCCGACGCGCGCCAGCGAGGCGCGCACCGGAAGCTGGATGTCGCTGAGTGAAACCTGGCCGGCCGGATCGGGCCGGGCTCGAACGGTCACGTGGTGGCGTTCCCCATGGCGGCGACGCGCTGCGCGATGTCGCGGAACTCGATGTCGACGGCGAAGACCCGAAGATAATACGGCAGGGCCTCCGCCGGGCGACCCATGTGTTCCATGGCGAAACCCAGGAGGTACAGGACGCCGACCAGCTGCTGGTCGTCCGTGCCGGGCAGCTCGGTCGCCCGCTGCAGGAGCGCGGCCGCGATCGGGTACTGCCGCTTCTCCACGAAGCACTGGCCGAGCGCCTCGTAGGAGCGCACGCGGTGGGACGCGCCCCGCAGGGCCTTCTGGAACTGCGCGATCGCCTCGTCGACCAGGCCCATCTCCTTGTAAGCCACGCCGAGGTCGTAGTGGGCCTCGTAGTCTTCGGCCTCCACGTTCTCCGCCACGCCACGCTTGAATCGCCGCAGCAGTTCCTCGAAGTCGGCCTGCTCGTCGCCCGTCGGTTTCGGGTCCTCGACCAGCATGCGGGTGGAACGGGCCGGCTCGGTCATCCGGAGCCATTCACCGAGGTCGACGAAGCCGCCGTCCGCCGCGGCGGCCGGCGTCAGGCGGCGCGCCTGCTCCAGGCGGGTCGGGGCTGGCTCGATGATCCGGTCCGCTTCGGCCGGCGCCCATGGATGCTCTGCCGGGGCTGG
>JABWBJ010000179.1 GCA_013360595.1 Gemmatimonadaceae bacterium
AACGCCGTCCGGTCGCCGACCTGGCGGGCGATCGCTTCTGCCGCGGCAAGGTGGGTTCGCACCGTACTGTGGTCGCCCTGCAGGCGAGCCAGGTCGGCCGCCCCCGCCAGCGCGCGCGCCCGCAGAGCGTTCGCCGCGGCCGGAAGGGAGAGCGCCTCCCGCAGCCACTGTCGCCCCTCGCTGAAAAGGCCGCGCAGGCGCCAGAACTCGTTCAGCGCCACACAGAGCCGCAGAGCGCTTTCCGCACGTTCCGGCGCCGTGACGCTCCACTCGAACACGGCGCGCAGGTTGGGCATTTCGTCGTTCACGCGCGCCATGGATGCCCGGGCACTGTGGCCGAACATGCTCCCGGCGCTCTGCTCCGTGACATCGAGGAAGAACTCGGCATGACGTTGCCGCAGCGCGTCCTCCTCGCCCGACGCGACCAGGTGCTCCTGCGCGTACTGCCGCACCACCTCGAGCAGCCGGTACCGCGCCTCGCCCGCCTGGAGCTCCATGACGACGAGCGACTTCTCGACCAGCGCGGCCAGCAGATCGAGAACTTCCTCCACGGGCAGCGCCGGGTCCGCGCAGACGCGCTCCACCGCCCCGAGCGAGAACGTCCCCGAGAACACTGCCAGCCGGGCCAGCAGCAACCGCTCGCGTTCCCCGAGCAGGGCGTAGCTCCAATCGATGGCGCCACGCAGCGTGCGCTGGCGCGGTAACGCCGTACGGCTACCGGCGCCCAACGACCGCAGACCTTCATCGAGACGCGCCAGGATCTGGGCGGGGGCCAGCACCTGCACGCGGGCGGCGGCGAGCTCGATGGCGAGTGGCAAGCCATCCAGACGCCGGCAGATTGCCTCCACCGCTCCGGTGTGCTCGGGGGTGAGGTGAAAGGCGGGAAGCACCGCCCGCGCTCGATCGACGAACAACGTCACCGCGTCGTTCGTATCGAGCAACGGCACGAGCCAGGCGCGCTCGCCCCCGATGGCGAAGGCCTCACGGCTCGTCGCCAGAACCCGAAGGGCAGGGCATTCGCGCAGCAGTGTCTCCACCAGGCGCGCGCATGCTTCGGCGAGATGCTCACAGTTGTCGAGCACGAGCAGGGGACGCTCGCGCAGGGCCGTGCACAGCGTATCGAGGGGGAGACAGCACTCTTCCTCGTGCACGCCGATCCGTGCTGCGACGTGGCCGACGAGGAAGTCCGGGTCGCTGAGCGCGGCGAGGTCCACCCAGGCCGCGGTGTCACCGGCGGCGCGCTCGGCCACCGCCAGTGCGAGCCGCGTCTTGCCGCTGCCCGCCGCGCCCGTCAGCGTCACCAGCCGCACCTCGGAGAGGAGGTCCGCCACCGCCGCTACCTCGCGCGCACGGCCGACGAAGCTGGTCATCGGCACCGGCAGGGTCATGGCGACGTCCTCGAGTTGCAGGTGCTCAGCGGGTGAGCGCGCCGGGTCTGCAGTCGGCACCTGGTCGTTTCCGGGGAGCGCGCGTGCCCGGGCGACCCGGGCTGGCTCAGTGATGAGCCCCGAGCCGGCCCATGACAGCCACGCCGACGGCTCCAACAGCGACCGTCAAGGCTACATGCGTTGCGGCACGCCTTGAGCGCGTGCCACCCGCCAGTCACATGAACGGACAGCATTCAACTGCGGTGACCCCTCGAATGGCGCGGCGATCGTGCGGCCCCAATCCCTGCTTCGTCAGGCCGCGCCCTGGTTCACTCGTCATCGAGTGTGCAGGGGGGACGCACACGCTCCAACAGCACCCACGCCGCGGATGGAGCGGCGCGGGGGAAACTCATTGCCCAGCGGGTGGTTGCCACAGCTCGACCTTGTTGCCCTCCGGGTCAATCACCCAGCCGAACTTCCCGTACTCGGATTCGTCGACCCTCTCTTCGACTTGCACGCCTTCCGATCGAAGCGCGGTGAGGAGCTCGTGCAGATCGGCGACCCGATAGTTGACCATGAATGGTGCCGCGCTCGGAGCGAAGTACTTCGTGTCGGCGGGGAACAGGCTCCAGGTCGTCGTCCCGACACCGTCTGGATTGTCCGGACCATTCCACTGGAAGGCGGCACCACCCCATGCCTGGACATCGATTCCCAGGTGGGTCTTGTACCAGGCGCCCAAGGCCTTTGGGTCCCTGGACTTGAAGAAGACCCCGCCGATACCGGTGACTCGCTTCACGACTTCTCCAAGGCTTCATGGGCGGCAACGCGTCTCTTGCGCGGCCGAACACTTTTTCGACCAGTGCCGCTGATGTACCAGCGCAACCCCGCCAACCGAATCAGGTATAGGCCGCAAGCGCCGGTTCCGCCAGAGGCCCGCGCGGCGTTCGAACTCCCGCCAGCATCGTCGCCGTGGTTCCTGATTCGACGGCGCGCCGTCCGGGCGGCCCCGGCCCCCGCCTGCGTTCCGCTGATACCACGCGCGATGCCAGGATGATGGGCCCGCTCGACCGAACCGCTATAGGTGTCCGTCTCCACACACGCGGACGCCATGACCGACCGGTACCTGACTCAAACCGACCCTGCCAGCGATCGCCCCCATCGTATCCGCGAGATCCCGCCGCAGGAACGCCCCCGCGAACGCCTGACGAGGCTCGGCGCTTCCGCGCTGAGCGCCGCCGAGCTGCTCGCCCTCGTCATCGGTAGCGGCTCCAGCCGCCACTCGGCGCTCGACCTCGCCCACCACGTCCTGGCCCGCCACGACGGCTCCCTCCGGCGTCTCGCGGCCTCACCCATGGCGTCGATCCGGACCGTCCACGGCATGGGACCCGTGCGAGCCGTCGTCCTCCACGCGGCCCTCGAACTCGGCCGCCGCCTGGCCACCGAGGATCGCGGACTCGGAACGCCCCTCGCCGGTCCCCTCGACGTGTACCGGCACTTCGCCCCCCGCCTGGAGGACCTCCCGGTGGAGGAGTTCCACGTCGCCGTCCTGGACACCCAGCACCGCCTCGAACGCGACGTGACGGTCACCCGGGGCCTGCTCAGTGCCTCCCTCGTCCACCCGCGCGAGGTCTTCCGCGAAGCCATCGCCGAGCGCGCGGCCTCGATCATCCTGGTCCACAACCACCCCAGCGGCGACCCGACCCCGTCCCCGGACGACAGAAAAGTGACGTCCCAGCTGGTCGCCGCCGGCCGGCTGCTCGACATTCCGGTACACGATCATGTAATCATTGGGAGGGGGCGTTATGCCTCCTTCGCGGAATCGGGACTCCTCGGGTAGCGCAGAGCGTTGAGCGCAGAGCGCGGGAGAGTCCGGATTCGGGTACATCCGGTACTGACTGCGCAGCGGCTTCCCCGTGGCAACGACGATCACGCAGGAGTTCATCCCCGGTTGGTCCACGGACGACCCGAGCCTCGAGCGGCTCGACGTCGACCTGCTCGCGCGCGCCTACCGGTTCAGCGCCGCGGCGCACGAAGGGCAGTTCCGGAAGAACGGCGACCCGTTCGTCACGCATTGCGTCGAAGTCGCGAAGATCCTCGCCGACCTCCAGCTCGACTCGATCACCGTCGCCGCCGGGCTGATCCACGACGTGGTCGAGGACACCGCCGTCACCATCGAGGAGGTCGAGAAGGCGTTCGGCCCCGAGATGACCCAGATCGTGGACGGGCTCACCAAGATCGGCGTCCTCCCGCTTCACAGCACCGAGGAGCGCCAGGTCGAGAACTACCGCAAGCTTCTCGTCTCCATCGCCAAGGACGCGCGCGTCATCATCATCAAGCTCGCGGACCGGCTGCACAACATGCGGACGCTGGACTCGCTCCCCGAGGACAAGCAGCGACGCATTTCGCTCGAGACGCGCGACCTCTACGCCCCGCTCGCGCACCGCTTCGGCATGGCCAAGATGCGGTGGGAGCTCGAGGATCTCGCCTTCAAGTTCCTCGAGCCGGAGGACTACCGGAAGCTCGCCCGCATGGTCGCGGCGCGCCGCGTGGAGCGCGAGGAACTGATCCGGCAGATGGCCGAGCCGCTGCAGCGCGTGCTCACCGACGCCGGCATCCCGAACGTGGACGTGTCCGGGCGCGCCAAGCACCTGTGGTCGATCTTCAAGAAGATGGAGAAGCGGGAGCGCCCGTACGAGGAGATCTACGACCTGCTCGCGATTCGCGTCCTCGTCAACACGGTGCCGGACTGCTACCACGCGCTGGGGGTCATCCACGACGGCTGGACGCCGCTCCAGGAACGCATCAAGGATTACATCGCCCAGCCCAAGTCGAACGGCTACCAGTCGCTGCACACGACGGTCTTCGGTCCGGGACGGCAGCTCTACGAGATCCAGATCCGGACGCGCGACCAGCACCGCACGGCCGAGATCGGGATCGCGGCGCACTGGCGCTACAAGACCGACACCAAGTCGGCCGATGAGCTGGACCGGCACCTCCAGTGGTTCCGGCAGGTGCTGGAGCTCCAGCTGGACGCGAAGGACCCGGCCGAGTTCCTCGAGTTCCTCAAGCTGGACCTCTACCAGGACGAGATCTTCGTTTTCACGCCGACGGGGGACGTGATCCAGCTGCCGAAGGGGGCGACGCCGATCGACTTCGCGTTCGCGGTGCACACCGAGGTGGGGCTCCACTGCGCCGGGGCCAAGGTCAACGGGAAGATCGCGCCGATGAGCCGGCAGCTGCGGAACTCCGAGACGGTCGAGATCCTCACGTCGCCGACCGCGAAGCCGAGCCGGGACTGGCTGTCCCATGTGCGCACGGGGCGGGCGCGGCACAAGATCCGGCAGTGGCTGCGGATCGAGGAGAACCAGTCCTCGGAGCGGGTGGGGCGGGAGATCCTGGAACGCGAGGTGCGCAAGCGCCGGCTCCCGAAACTGGACGACGACGCCGTGGAGCAGGCGGCCCGCACGCTCAACCTGAACGACGGCCGCCATCTGGTGGCGTCGGTGGGGCAGGGGGACCTCCCGGTCACGCAGGCGCTGAAGGCGATCTACCCGGAGCAGGAGCCGTCGCCGGAGCAGCCGCCGGTGAAACTGTCGGCGCTGGAGCGCCTGATGGACCGGGTGCGCGGCACGTCGCGCGGGATCCGGATCCAGGGCGCGGACGGGCTGATGGTGCGCTACGCGCAGTGTTGCCAGCCGGTGCCGGGAGACACCGTGGTCGGGTACGTCACGCGCGGGCGCGGCGTGAGCATCCACCGGTCGGACTGCCCGAACCTGCTGCACCTCGCGCACGAGCCCGAGCGCCGGCTGGAAATCGACTGGACCGAGCAGCCCGGCGAGCGCTTCCTCGTGCGGCTGGCGATCGAGGCCAACGACCGGCGCGGGCTCTATGCCGATGTGGCCGGGGCGGTGAACTCGTCAGGCACGGACATCCGCACGCTGGAACTCAAGTCGATCGACGGGCGGGTGACCGGGGCCGCGCTCGTGGAGGTGGAGAACCTCGTGCAGCTGCAGAAGGTGATGAAGTCGGTGCGGCGCGTGAAGGGCATCGTCGACGTGGCCCGGCGGGAGCGGATCACGAGCGAGGACGGGGAGTCGTGACGGCGAGCCGCGACTGATGATTCGTGAGGTGTGACGCGCGGCGCCGGCAGGGCGGCAGACTCGCCACCCAACCGCACGCCACCCACCCTCACCCCCGCACCCGCTCTGCGCCCACCAGCAGCACCGTCAGCAGCGCTACCGCCCCCAGCTGGTGCGCGACGGCGATCGAGACCGGGACCGAGAGCAGCAGCGTCGCGATGCCCAGCGTCACCTGCACCGCGGCGG
>JABWBJ010000180.1 GCA_013360595.1 Gemmatimonadaceae bacterium
CAGCCCGTCCGGCGGGCCCGGCGTGGTGTGTCCCGCGTGCGCAGGTCGGCGATCCATGCTCTCTCCGGGATGCCGGGGACTTCCCGCGGACGAGGCGGGATGTGGCGCCCGGCCGTGGCCTCACGCGGATGTTCGAGCGCGCGCCAGGTGCCTGACAGCGGGGAAGGGCGCGCCGGGCGTCAGGGATCGCCCCACGTCCGCCGCGTGCGACTCAGCGGGCGAAGCGATCCAGCCGGAACAGCCCGATGTCGTGCGCGGTCTCGTCCCGGGTCACCAGGTCGGCCACGATCTCGCCGATGACCGGGCAGAACTTGAATCCGTGGCCGGAGCAGGCGGAGACCACGAGGACCTCGGGCGCGCCAGGGAGCCGGTCCACGATGAAGTGCTCGTCAGGCGTGTTGGTGAAGAGGCAGGCCGAGGCGCGGACCAGGGGACCGTCGGCGTCCGGAAACACGCGGCGGACGCAGGCGCGAAGCACCGCCTCGTCCTCGAGGCTGATGCGGCGGTCCATCGCGTCGGGATCCGCCGGTTCGGCGCGATGGTGATACTTCCCGATCTTGAATCCGGGGACGCCGTGCTCCGGGAATCCGTACCAGGTGCCGTCCGGATCCTCCATCACGAAGACCGGGAAGCGGTCCGGGGCGAAGGCCGGCGCGTGGCGGACCCCGAACCATCCGACGACCTGTCGTTCCGCTCGGAGCAGGGGGGCCAGCCCCGGCACGAGGGACGGCGTCCACGCCCCGGCGCAGATGACCAGCTGCGACGCGCGGACCTCCTCGCCGCCGACCTCCAGGATCACCTCGCCGCCCGAGCGTGTCCATCCACCGACGGCGCGTCCCGACTCGATCGTTGCGCCGTGCCGCCGGGCCTCGGCCACGAAGGCCCGGATGCAGCGCTCCGGCTCGAGGAATCCGCCGTCCGGCTGGAAGACGGCCTGGAACTCGTCAGGCAGGTGGTAGCCTGGAAACCGCCGCCGGACCTCGGCGCTGCCGAGCAGGTCGTGGCGAAGTCCGTGGAGGCGGCACGAATGGAGCGAGCCGGTGATCACGCGTGAGTCGGCGCGGCCGATGTCGAGCGCGCCGGTGACGTGGAGGAGAGCGTCACCGCTGGCCGTTTCGATCTCCCGCCAGAGCTCGAACGCGCGCCGCAACAGCGGCACATACGACGGGTGCTCGAAGTAGGCGAGCCGGATGATCCTTGAGAGCCCGTGCGAGGAGCCACGGTCATGGCCGGGTTCGAACTGCTCGAAGGCGCGAACGCGCCGTCCGCGCTTCGCGAGCTGCCAGGCCGCGGCGCTCCCCATGCCGCCAACCCCAAGCACCACAACATCCTGCGATACAGGCACGAGACTGGTGTCCTCCGATGCCACTGTGCGGCGCCCCGGCCCGGCGGCACCCAACGCTCCGGAGCGGCATACGGTGCGGGCGGTCCGCGCCGGAGGCAAGCGGGCGCGGACGTGACGCTCACCGCTCCGGACCGTCCATCTCGTTGTGACCACAGTCGTTCCCCAACCGATCCAGGCGAGCGATCCCTCGCCTCCCGCTCCGGAACCGCTGCCGGCGGACGGCGCCGCGCTCAGTGGTACCTACGCGGCATCGATGGAGCGCCTGGTCGAACTGGTGTCGCGCGTTCTGCCGGCGCCGGCCGCCCTGATCGTGCTGCTGGGCGACGACCGGCGCACGTTCTGGGCGGGGGACATCCGTCGCGACTGGTTCGCGCACGACGCCGGCGCGCTGGTCCGCTGCGGGCTGCTGCAGCGATGCGCCGAACACGGCGGGAGCCTCAGCATCGCCGATCTCCACGCCACCGACGACGTCGTGCTCCGGTCGGCGGCGGTGGAGCTCAGCATCGTCAGCCTGGCCGCGTCGACGTTTCTGCGCGCTGACGGATCGGTCGCGGGACTCATCTGCGCCCTCGACGAAGTCCCCCGCGCCTGGTCGCCTGACGAGCTCCGGGTGCTGGCCGAATTCGGCGCGATGGCGGGCACGGAACTGCAGCTGCGGAACGTCATCGCCGACCGCGAAGCGCGCGAGCAGCGGCTCCGGCACGATTCCGTTCACGACGCGCTCACCGGCCTCCCCAACCGCGCCCTCTTCATGAAGCGGCTGGCGGACGCGACGCATCGCGCCCGCCGGGGCGAGGATCGCCTGTTCGCCGTGCTGTTCCTCGACGTCGACGGGTTCAAGCTGGTCAACGACTCCATGGGGCACCACGTGGGCGACGAGATGCTGGTCAAGATCGCGCGCCGGCTGGAGCAGTGCGTTCGGGGCGGCGACATCGTGGCGCGCCTGGGCGGGGACGAGTTCGCCATCCTCCTCGAGCGGATCACCGACGTTCGCGACGCGGCGATGATCGCCGAGCGGGTCCAGGAGGCGCTCCGGGAGCCGCTGGCGATCGGCGGCTACGAGCACGCGACCTCCGCCAGCATCGGCGTCGCCCTGAGCTCGGGCGCCAACGAGCAGCCCGAGTACGTGCTGCGCAGCGCTGACATCGCCATGTACCGCGCCAAGAACAGCGGCCGCGGCCACTACGAGATGTTCGACCGCGCCATGCACGCCGAAGCGCTGACGCGGCTCCAGATCGAAACCGACCTCCGCCACGCCGTCGACCGCCAGGAGTTCTTCCTGCACTATCAGCCCATCGTGTCGTTGCGGAGCGGGCGCATCACCGGCGTCGAGGCACTGGTTCGCTGGCAGCACTTCGAACGGGGCGTCGTCTCGCCGGCCACCTTCGTCCCGGTGGCGGAAGACACCGGCCTGGTGGTGCCGCTCGGCCGCTGGGTGATGCGCGAGGCCTGCCGCCAGGCGGTGGCCTGGCAGCGGTACGCGGCCGATGCGTCGGAGCCCTTCTCGGTGTCGGTCAACCTCTCCGTGCGGGAGTTCGGCCAGCCCGACGTCGTGCGCACCGTGGCGTCGATTCTGGAGGAGACCGGACTCCCCCCGCGCGCCCTCCGCCTGGAGATCACCGAGAGCGCCATCATCACCCAGAAGCACCCCGCGATCGAGACCGTGGAGCAGCTGCGGGCCCTCGGGGTGGGCATCCACCTCGATGACTTCGGCACCGGATACTCGGCGCTCAGCTACCTCCATCGGCTCCCGCTCGATGCGGTGAAGGTCGACCGGGCCTTCACCAGCGCCATCGACCAGGAGGATCGCCCCCTGCACGTGGTCCGCGCGATCGTTTCCCTGGCCCACGCCATCGGGCTGGAGATGGTGGCGGAAGGCGTGTCGACGCAGGCGCAGCTGGCGCTGCTCCGGGAGATGGGGTGCAATCTGGCGCAGGGGTTCATCTTCTCCCGGCCCTGCAGCGCCGAAGAGATGGAGCTGCTGCTCTCGACCAACCCGCGCTGGTAGCGGGGCGTCGAGCCGTTACCACGAGCGGCCCACTCACCATTGGCCGACAGCGGACTCAACCTCCCATTCGACAATGAGTTCCGCGGTGGGTGACGCTCGGCGGGCTCGACCGTCCTTGGCAAGAGACATGCAGCCCAGAGCCAACACTCCGGCCCTGGCGCCCGATCCCGTGGTTCCCGCCGCGGAGGCGCCAGTCGCGTGGTGGTCGAGCCCCGGCGTGATCGCCCGGGGCGCGATCGCCATCGCGCTCGCCATCGGTCTGCTTTCGCTCGTCGGCTGGGTGGCCGGTGTCCCCGAACTGCGCGCTCTGGGTCCGGCCGATCGCGCGTCGTTGAACCCCATGACGTCGGCCTGCTTCGTGGCCCTCGGTTCGGCGATGTGGCTCATGGCGCGGCGGGAGTACCTGCACAGCCACGAACTCGCCCGCGGGCTCGCGGCGATCGTGCTCGTGGTGGGCCTGACCAGGCTCTATGGCCTGGCGACGGGCGACGGCTCGGGAGCCGACCAGCTGATCTTCGGCGACCGCATGGCATCGACCGACGATGGCCGCAACAACCGCATGTCGTTCAACGCCGCGCTCAACTTCGTCCTGCTCGGCGGGGCCCTGCTCCTCCAGGCACGCCGGAGCCGGTTCGGGAGCGTCCTCTCCCAGATCATCGCGGTGATCGTGCTGTTCAGCGCTCAGGCGGCCATCATCGCGCACGCGTACCAGACCGGCTGGTTCGAGTCCGTCGGTTCCTTCAACCGGATGGCGCTCCCCACGGCCATCGGCTTCGCCGCCCTCGGCATCGGCATCATGACGCTCTCCAGCGGCGAGGGACTCATCGGCATCATCCTCAGCGAAAGTCCGGGAGGATCGCTGGCTCGCATCCTCCTCCCGGCCGGCGTGCTCGTGCCCGCCGTGCTGGGCTGGCTCCTGATCTTCGGACGGCGCGGCAATCTCATCGATCCCGACCTGGCCGACACGCTGTTCGTCCTCACCACGATCCTGGTCTTCGTGGCGATCGTGGCCCGGATCGCGACGCAGCTGCACGAGAACCACCTCGAGCGCGTCCGCACCGAAGTGGCCCTGCGCGAAAGCGAGGCCCGCTTCCGGCTGATCGCCGAGAACGCGAGCGACGTCGTCAGCCTCCATGACGTCGACGGCCGCGTGCTCTACATCAGTCCCTCGGTCGAACGGGTGCTCGGGTTCCTGCCGGAGGAGATGCCCCGCATGGCGGCGATGGCCACTGTGCATCCGGCGGACGTGGATCGCCTCCAGCGACACTTCACGCAGCTGCTGCACGGCGAGCCCGTCGGACCCATCCAGGTGCGCATGCTCCACAAGACCGGCCGCCATATCTGGGTCGAGATGATGTGGCGCGCCGTGGTGGACGAGGCCGGCCAGGTCGTGCAGCTCCAGGTCTCATCGCGGGACATCACCGACTCCAAGCAGTACGAGCGCAAGCTGGAGGAGGCGCAGCGGAAGCTCCGCCAGCAGCAGGCGATGCTCGAGGATGCGAATCTGAAGCTGTCGGAGCTCGCTTCGGTGGACGCGCTGACCCAGCTCCGGAATCGGCGCGCCTTCGAGGAGCGGATGGAGGACGAGCTGCGCCGCTGGCGCCGCACCGGAGCGGAGTTCTCGCTCGTCCTGCTCGACATCGACCACTTCAAGGCGTACAACGACACCTTCGGCCATCCCCGGGGCGACGAAGTCCTGCGCAACATCGGACGGATCCTGCGACGCTCGCTCCGCGGGTCGGACTTCCCGGCCCGGTACGGCGGCGAGGAATTCGCCGTGATCCTGCCGAACACGAGCCGGGACGGCGCCAGCCACGTGGCGGAGATGCTGCGCCGCGACATCGAGGCGGCCGCCTGGGAAGACCGGCCCATCACCGCCAGCGTCGGCGTCGCGACGGTCTCGGACGAGGTCTCGTCGGCCGACCTGCTCGTGAACCACGCCGACCAGGCGCTGTACCGGTCCAAGCAGGAGGGCCGGAACAGGGTCACGGTGAACCTGTGATCGGTGATTCGTGAGGCGGGAGGGTGGAGTGAAGGGGTGAACGCGAGGGCGCATCGAGCCGGATCGGACGGATTCGCGTGAGCGACCGTGACGGCGTAAGTTGAACGCCTCGCCGATCCACGCCTCACACGCGCCGCGTCACCCCGATGTCGACCTCCCGCCGCTCCTTCGTCGGTCAGCTCTCCGCGTTCGCCCTCGCGCTGGCCGGCGTTCCGCGCCTCCCCGAGTGGCGCCGCCCGCGGTTCGCGGCCAACCCCTTCTCGCTCGGCGTGGGGTCGGGGGATCCGCTGGCGGACGGGATCGTGCTGTGGACTCT
>JABWBJ010000181.1 GCA_013360595.1 Gemmatimonadaceae bacterium
TACTTCCGCCCCGCCGAAGTCGAGACCCTGCTCGGCGACCCCACCAAGGCCCGCCAGAAGCTCGGCTGGTCCCACGCGCCGTTCGTCGTCCCGAACGAGATCGTGGCCGCCTGGCGCGCCTATGGCGCGCGCGGCGGCGCCGGTTACGCGGCATGGGAAAAGCGGCTCGCGGCGGCGCCGGCCGAAAGACGCGCCGAATTCGAGCGCGTCGTCCACGGCGATCTGCCCGCGACGTTCGCGGCGACGATCGAATCGCTCAAGGCCAAGGCTGCGGCCGAGAAGCCGAAGCTCGCCACCCGGCAATGCTCGGGCGCGGTGCTCGAAGAGCTGAACAAGACGATGCCCGAGCTCGTCGGCGGCTCGGCAGACCTCACCGGCTCGGTCAACACGCAGGTGAAGGCGCACAAGATCGTGACGGCCGGGGACTATCGCGGCGGCTACATCCATTATGGCGTGCGCGAGCACGGCATGGCCGCGGCGATGAACGGCATGGCCCTGCATCGCGGCATCGTTCCCTACGGCGGCACGTTCCTGGTCTTCACCGACTATTGCCGTCCGTCGATCCGCCTTTCCGCGCTGATGGGGATCCGCGTCGTATACGTGATGACGCACGATTCGATCGGCCTCGGCGAGGACGGCCCGACGCATCAGCCGGTCGAGCACCTCGCCGCGCTGCGCGCGATCCCGAACCTCCAGGTGATGCGTCCGGCCGACATGGTCGAAACGGCCGAGTGCTGGGCGCTGGCGCTCGCCGCCAAGGAGACGCCGACGGTGCTGGTGCTGACGCGGCAGGCGCTGCCCGCCGTGCGCACGATCCATCAGCGCGAGAATCTCTGCGCGCGCGGCGCCTACGTGCTCAGCGAATCGACCGGCCCGCGCCGCGTGACGCTGCTGGCCACCGGCTCCGAAATCGCGGTCGCGCTCGACGCGCAGGCGAAGCTGGCCGGCGAGGGGATCGAGGCGGCGGTCGTGTCGATGCCGTGCTGGTCGCTGTTCGAGGCGCAGCCGGCGGCCTATCGCGAGCAGGTGCTCGGCGCCGGGACGGTGCGGATCGCGGTCGAGGCGGGCATCGCCATGGGCTGGGAGCGCTGGCTCGGCACCGAAGGCGGCTTCGTCGGCATGAAGAGCTTCGGCGCCTCGGCGCCCGCCGGCGACCTCTTCAAGCATTTCGGCATCACGGCGGACGCCGTCGTGGCGGCGGTGAAGGCGCGGCTCGGATAGCGAGGAGGCCTGCGATGATCGACCATGTCGGACTGGCGGCCGGAGACTTCGCGAAGAGCAAGGCGTGGTACGCCGCCGCGCTCGCGCCGATCGGCTATCGGGTGATGATGGAATTCCCGGCCCAGCAGGCCGGCGGCCAGCCCACGGCGCCGGCCAGGCCACGGCCCGTGTGGCCGGTCAAGGGGCCCGATCCCCTGCCCGGCGCGATCCTCCCGAACCAGCGGATCGTGGCCTACTACGGCAACCCGCTGTCGAAGCGCATGGGGATTCTGGGGGAGGTTCCGCCTGACGAGATGCTTCGCCGCCTCGACCGCGAGGTCCGCGCCTGGGCACGGGCCGATCCGGAGACGCCGGTCGTCCCGGCGCTGCACCTGATTGCCGTGGTGGCCCAGGGAAGCGCCGGGCGCGACGGGATGTACCGGGCCCGCATGTCGGACTCGCTGATCGAGCGCGTCTACGGGTGGGCCCAGCGGCACAAGGCGATCATGTTCCTCGACGTGCAGGTCGGGAAGAGCACGCTGCAGGCCGAGCTGCCGCGCCTCGTGCCCTTCCTGGTGCGCCCGGACGTGCACCTGGCGATCGATCCCGAGTTCTCGATGAAGCGGGGCGGGCTGCCCGGGAAGCGGATCGGCACGTACGACGCGTCTGACGTGAACCATGCCATCGACGTGCTGGCGGACCTGGTGGAGAAGCACAACCTCCCGCCCAAGGTCCTCGTGATCCACCGGTTCACGCGGCCGATGCTGACGAACGCGAACCGCATCAAGCTCGACCCGCGCGTGCAGGTCGTCATCCACATGGACGGGTGGGGTCCGCCGTGGATGAAGAAGGACTCGTACCAGGCCTACGTGTATGCGGAGCCGGTGCAGTTCACGGGCTTCAAGCTCTTCTACAGGAATGACACGAAGCGTGGGCACCCGCTGATGACGCCGGCCGATATCCTCGCGCTGTTCCCGAAGCCGGTGTACATCCAGTACCAGTGACACGGCCGACGGCAGATCGCAGACGCTGCGTCTTCGCTATCGGCGGTCTGCGTTCGGCTGGTCGGCGATCAGAGCAGGTCTGCCAGCGTTCTGGCCTGCAGGGCCGCGAAGAAGGCGCCTAACGCACTTTCCAGCACATTGGCCAAGCGGCAGTCGGGCGCGAGCGGGCAGGTGTGGTCGCCCGGCGCGAAGCACGGCACGATCGCCAGGTTATCCTCGGTGTTTCTCACGACGTCGCCGATCACGATCTCGCTCGCCGGCTTGCTGAGACGCACGCCGCCGCGTCGGCCCCGCAGGGTGCGTACGTAGCCCAGTTCCACCAGCCGGCGAACCACCTTCAGCAGGTGGTCCTCCGACATCGCCATCCGGCGCGACACCTCGCCGACCGTCACGACCCGGTCGGCGTTCCGGCCCAGGTACATCAGGCATCGCAAGGCGTTGTCAGTAAAGCGGGTAAGCCGCATGAGCATCGCTGGCGCGGACGCGCCCGGTCGAACGACGGAATACCATGGTCCAAGGAGCGGGTATGCCGAACCGGCCGCCGTCAGGGAAATCACCCACGGTCCTGAGCGGAAACCCTTCACGCGCATTGCGGTCTTCCCCGGCTCTCGAAAGCTGCAGGTAAGTCGAAGCTTTCCCTCCGTCGGAGCGGCGGTCGGTTCGACGGCTCCGCGACACCCACCCCATCACCGAGGGAAATCACTCATGTCGCTCTCACGCAGGACCGCCGTCCTCAGCACCGCCGTCGCGGTGGCCGTGGGCGCGGGGCTCTTCCACGCGTGCGCGCCGACGTCGCAGTCCGGCGGCATCGGCGCCGCCGCCGACGCCGCGGCCCGCACCTACGTCGCCCCCGGCTCCTACGACGAGTACTACGCGTTCATGTCCGGCGGGTTCAGCGGACAGGTCGCGATCTACGGGCTGCCGTCCGGCCGACTCCTCAAGGTCATCCCCGTCTTCTCCCAGAATCCGGAGAACGGGTACGGGTACAACGCCGAGACGAAGGACCTGCTGCAGACCACATGGGGCCACATCCCGTGGGACGATTCGCACCACCCCGCGCTCTCGGTCACGAACAGCGAGCATGACGGCCGTTGGCTCTTCATCAATGCCAACAACACGCCGCGCATCGCGCGCATCGACCTGACGACGATGACGACCACCGAGACGATCCAGATCCCGAACTCGGGCGGCAACCACTCGTCGCCGTACGTCACCGCCAACACCGAGTACGCCGTCGCCGGCACGCGCTTCTCGGTGCCGATCCCGCAGGAAGACGTGCCCATCTCCGATTTCGCCAGCAAGTTCAAGGGGGCGATCTCCTTCATCCGCGCCGACAAGCCCGGCGACATGAAGGTCGCCTGGCAGTTCATCGTGCCCGGCTTCGACTACGACCTGGCGCGCGCCGGCAAGGGGCCGTCCGCCGACTGGATCTTCTTCACGACGTACAACACGGAGCAGGCATACACCAAGAAGGAAGTCGAGGCCTCGCGCAACGACAAGGACTTCGTGATGGCGCTCAACTGGAAGAAGCTCGAGGCCTGCGTGGCCGAAGGGCGCGCCAGTGACTGGCCGAGCGAGTACTTCCATAACGTGATGGACGAACGCACCCACACGGCCCGGTCGGAGCGCGTGCGCGGCGTCAAGGTGCTGACGCCCGGCGATTGCCCCGACGCGGCCTACTACCTGCCGACCCCGAAGTCACCGCACGGCGTCGACGTGGATCCCACCGGCGAGTTCATCGTGGCCGGCGGCAAGCTGGCCACCGTGATCCCGGTGCACGCCTTCTCCAGGATGCAGCAGGCGATCACCGACAAGGCGTTCGACGGCGACCGGAACGGCATCCCCGTCTTCAAGTACGAAGCGGTCAACTTCTGCGAGGTGCAGAACCCCGGCCTCGGACCCCTCCACACCGAGTTCGACGGGAACGGGAACGCGTACACCTCGGTCTTCATCACCTCCGAGATCGTGAAGTACACGCTCCCCGGCTGCCAGGTCGTCGACCGGATCCCGACGTACTATTCGATCGGTCACCTGCTCGTCCCGGGCGGCGATACCCGCAAGCCGTACGGCAAGTACGTGATCGCGCTCAACAAGATCACCAAGGACCGGTATCTCCCCACGGGTCCGGAGCTCACCCAGTCGGCGCAGCTCATCGATATCACGGGCGAGAAGATGAAGCTCCTGCTCGACTTCCCGACCATCGGCGAACCGCACTACGCGCAGGCGATCGACGCGCAGCTGATCCGGGACAAGCAGGTCAAGTTCTTCCGGCTGGCCGACAACGCCCACCCGTACGTGGCGAAGACCGAGGCCGAGGTCAACGTCACCCGCACCGGCAAGACGGTGCACGTGAAGATGACGGCGATCCGCAGCCACTTCGCGCCCGACAACATCGAGGGCGTGCAGGTCGGTGATACCGTGCTCTTCCACGTCACCAACCTCGAGCAGGACTGGGACGTGCCGCATGGCTTCGCCGCCATCGGCTCCGCGCACGACGCCGAGCTGCTCATCATGCCCGGCGAGACCCGCACGCTGAAGTGGGTGGCGAAGTTCCCGGGCGTGTATCCGTTCTACTGCACGGACTTCTGCTCCGCGCTGCACCAGGAGATGCAGGGGTACGTGCGGGTGAGTCCGGCGGGGAGCGGCACGCCGCTCAAGTGGAGTGTGGGGAAATAGGGCAGGCAGAGGGTTCAGGGTTCAGGGTTCAGGGTTCAGGGGCGGATGCAGGATTCAGGTTCAGAAGGGAGAAGGCTACGCAGGACACAGGTCCAGGTGAGGCGTAACTGGTTCGGGGGTCGGGGGTCGCGTTCCGGTCCCCGACCCCCGCTCGCATTCTCAACGAACTCCGACGGTAACTTCCGGTATCGACATGTCTCCACGCGCCCGCATCCTCCTGACCGTCGCGAGCCTCGGCCTCGCGCTGGCCTTCATCTTTCCTCTCTGGGCCGTGTACCTGCAGGCGCCGCAGTACCCGGAGGGGCTGGGGATGTTCATCCGCGTGAACAACATCACGGGGCTCAAGCCGAACGACCTGGAGAGCATCAACAACCTCAATCACTACATCGGCATGAAACGGATCGAGCCGTCGTCGATTCCGGAGCTCCGCATCATGCCCTGGATCCTGGCGAGCCTCATGGCGCTGGGGCTCGTCGCGGCGGCCGCCGGACGCCGCTGGCTGGCCCGCGCCTGGGTCGCGGCCTTCGCCCTCGTGTCGCTGGTCGGCCTTGCCGACTTCTACAAGTGGGAGTACGACTACGGCCATGACCTCGACATGGAGAACGCGATCATCAAGATCCCCGGCATGAACTATCAGCCGCCTCTGATCGGCACCAGGCAGCTGCTGAACTTCCGCGCCACGTCGCTGCCGGCGGCCGGCGGCATAGCGCTGATGGTGTCCCTCGGGCTCGGCATGGCGGCCGTGGTGCTGGACTGGCGCCGTGGCGCCGCGCTCGCGTCCTCC
>JABWBJ010000182.1 GCA_013360595.1 Gemmatimonadaceae bacterium
GGCGAACTGGGCGTGCAGTGGCGCGAGGCGCTGCTGGCCAGGGGCTGGGTCGTGGCGACGCCCGACGGGCGCTACGAAGTCAGCGAGCGTGGCCGTGAGGCGCTGGCCGAGCTGACGCCGGAAGACTTCAAGGCGACCGGCCGCATGCTCTACGACTGCGTGGACTGGTCAGAACGCCGCGACCATTTCGCGGGGCCGTTGGCGGTGGCGTGGCTGGAGGCGATGGTGCAGAGGGCCTGGTTGCAGCGAGCGGTGGAGTCTCGCGAGTTGCAGCTCACGCCGACGCTGGGCGACGCCCGGCGCGTCCGACAGTGGCGCGAAGCGCGCGGCGGCCACTGGCACCTGGCGATCGATACCGGCATGAACCGCGCCGGTTGCCCCTGGGATCGCGTCGGCGACCTCGCGGACGAAGTGCGCGCCAGTCCGCCCGAAGGCGCGTTCACCCATTTCCACTCGGCGGACCTCGACGACGGGTCCGTCGAGCGCCAGCAGCACCGGTTTCTCGAATCGGTGCGCGCGCTGCCGGAACGCCCACGGTTCCTTCACGCGGAGAACAGTCCCGCGATCGAGCGCCAGTCGCCCTCCCCGTGGGATCTGGCGCGACCGGGCGTGGCCCTGTACGGCGTGGGTCGGGGCGCCGGTTCGGTGATGGCGGTCGAGGGCGTGGCGTCCCTCCACGCCAGGATCGTGGAGCGCCGCTCGGTGGCGCCGGGAGAATCCGTGAGCTACGGCGCGACCTGGCGGGCGACGGAGGACCGGGTCATCGCGACTGCCGCGGCCGGATACGCCGACGGGATCCGCCGCGCGTTGGGGAATCGCGGGAGCGCACTCGTCGGAGGTCGCCGGGTGCCGATCGTCGGCGCGGTCACGATGGACATGACGATGCTCGACGTCACCGGCGTGGACTGTGATGTCGGCGACGTGGCCACGTTCCTCGGACGGCAGGGAGGCGCCGAACTCCCGATCGCCGAGGTCGCGGCGGCGGGGGAGCTGTCGCCCTACGAGGTGCTCGTCGGACTGCGGTTGCGGGCGCCGCGCCGCTACGTGGAGTCCTGATGGCCCGTCGTGCGGCGCTCATCGTGCTCGATGGGGTCGGGGCCGGGGCCGCCCCGGACGCGGACGACTACGGCGACGGCGGAAGCAACACGCTGGCGCACGTCGCCGAAGCGGTCGGCGGCGCCGTCCTCCCCAACCTCGAAGCCCTGGGCCTGGGTCGCGCGGTGCCGATGGACGGCGTGCGCGATGACCTGACGCCAGGGGCGGCCTGGGGGACGATGCGGCCCGCGTCGCCGGGGAAGGACTCCACAACCGGCCACTGGGAACTCGCCGGGCTCCACCTCGATCGCCCGTTTCCGACCTACCCGGACGGATTCCCGGCCGAGGTGGTGGCGAGGTTCCAGGACGCGACGGGACGCGCGGTGCTGGGCAACGTGGCCGGGAGCGGAACCGCGATGATCGATCGTTACGCGGAGGAGCATCTCGCGACCGGCGCCTGGATCGTGTACACGTCAGCCGATTCGGTCTTCCAGGTGGCGGCGCACGAAGCGGTGGTCCCCGTCGAGGAGCTGTACGCGGCCTGCCGCGCCGCGCGCGAGATCCTGGCGCCGCCGCACAGTGTTTCCCGGGTCATCGCGCGACCGTTCGCCGGGACACGGGGTGCCTGGCGACGGACGGCCAACCGGCGCGACTTCTCGCTGGACCCGCTCGGCGAGACGCTCCTGGATGCCCTGCAGTCGGCCGGCATCGATCGGACCGGCGTGGGGAAGGTGGACGACCTCTTTGCCGGGCGCGGCATCTCGTCACACCACACGGCCGACAATGCGGAAGGGATCGCCCGGATCGCCGAGTGGATCGGGACAGGGCGAGGCAACCCCGGCGTGTCTCACAGTGGGTTCCTCTTTGCCAACCTAGTAGATTTTGACCAGTTGTACGGGCACAGGAATGACGTCGCGGGGTTCTACGGGGCGCTCCGGCAGTTCGACTTGGCCTTGCCGGATCTCCTCGCCGGGCTCCGCGACGGTGATTTACTGGCCATCACGGCCGACCACGGCAACGACCCCACCACGGCGTCGACGGATCACGCGCGCGAGTGCGTGCCGCTGCTGGTGGCCGGGCGGGGGGTCAGGCCGGTGGACCTCGGAGTACGGGCAACGTTCTCCGACCTCGGTGCGACGGTCGCCGAGTGGTTCGGCGTGGCATTCCGGGGGCGTGGTACCTCCTTCCTTCAGGAGATCATGGCGTGACCAGGACGCGGGCGACGGAGGCGGCGGGCGCGGCGGCAATGGCCGCCATGCGCCACGCGTATGCTCCGTACTCGCGGTTCCGCGTGGGGGCGGCGCTGCAGGCGGCGGACGGGACGGTGGTGTCGGGCTGCAATGTCGAGAACGCGGCGTTTCCGTCCGGCACGTGCGCCGAACGGGGCGCGCTGTCGGCGGCGATCGCGCGCGGCCTCCGCGACTTCGACCTGCTGGTGGTGGCAACCGAGGCCGCCGACCCGACGCCGCCATGCGGGATGTGTCGTCAGGCGCTGGCGGAGTTCGCCCCGGCGCTGGTGGTGGTGTCCGTAACGACCGGAGGGAAGGAGGCGAGCTGGGTCCTGAGCGACCTGCTGCCGCATCCGTTCACTCCGGCCTCACTCGCCCATTCGTGATGTCGTTGACAGCTGGAGCGCGCGCGTGAGCGCGCGACGGGGAGGAATGCGCCGCCCGGGGTGGCTGGCGCCGGTCATGCTTCTGGCCGCGGGTCTGGCGGGAGCATGCAGCGAGGACTACGAGGGTGGGGTCGCCTGTCCGGTGCTCTGCCCCGAACAGAACGTCGTCGTCTTCGATACCACGTTCGATCCCGTCGCCTTCGACACGACGGTGACCGACTTCCCGCCGCACGGGACCCAGACGGAGCTCTTCCTGGCGTACCGGGCCGACTCGCTGGACGTTCGCCCGGTCGTGCGCTTCGACTCGCTCCCGATCTACTTCAATTCAGGGGGCACGGACACGGTCATCCAGTACGTGGACAGCGCCTACGTCCGGTTCCGGGTCAACCGATCGGCGTCGCTGGTCACCGCGCCCGTCACGATCGAGGTCTTTGACGTCGACACGGTCGTTGGCGACTCGGCGACCGCTGCCAACGACACCAGCACGGCTCGCGAGCGCGAGTTGTTCCGCCCCGACCGGCTCATCGGTTCGATCACTCTCGATACCGCGGCCATCAAGGACTCGATCCGGATCCCGATCGACAGCGCCCCGCTCCTGGCGAAGATCCTCAACCAGCAGCGGCTGCGCCTCGGCTTCCGCGTCGTGAGCAGCGAACTGGTGCAGCTGCGGCTGATTGCGTACGAAGGCGGCGATCCCCCGGTGCTCCGGTTCCTGCCGCATCCGGATACCGCCTTCAACGAGGTGACGGTGGCCTCGCGATCGGCCGTGCCGCGATCGCAGTTCACGATTGCCGCCGATCTGAGCGACTACGTCCACGTTCTCCGGTTCCCGCCGATGCCTGACGGGTCGCACCTGACGGTGGGCGGGTTGCCGGGGAACCGTCCGTTCATCCGCTTCAACATCCCGTCGCGCATCATCGACTCCTCGAACGTGCTCCGCGCGACGCTCATCCTGACGCAGTTCCCGGTGAAGAGCGTGTCGGACACGAGCAAGTTGACCGTCTTCCCGCTCCTCGTGACGGCCGGGAAGCAGGTGACGGACGTGGCGCGTTCGGCCTTCCTCACCAACCCGCCGGGGATCGGGTTCGACTCGTTGCAGTTCACGCCGCGCGACAGCGGGCGGAAGGAGATCGAGATCGTGAACGCTCTCCGCGGGTGGAGCGTTCCCATCGCGCGCGAATCGCAGCGGGCGCTGGTGCTCCGGGCCGGCCCCGAGGGCGTGGACCCGAGGTTCGTCTCGTTCTTTTCGAGCCGGGCGGCCGCCCCGCTGCGTCCGCAGCTGCGGGTGAGCTACTCACCGGTCAGAACCTTCGGCATTCCATGATGCGTCGCGGACTGTTGCTCGCCCTGCTCCTCTCGCCCGCGCTGCTCCCGGCGCAGGGGGCGATCAGCACGCAGGGATTCGGATATCCGACGGGTGGGCTGAGTACCCGGGCGGCGGCGGCGGGAGGCGGATTCGCCGAGTTCGACTTCTCGTCGCCCAGGAACCCGTCGTCGACGCTGGGGTGGGGCCGCGGCGGACTGTACTTCCAGTACGAACCGGAGTTCCGGAACGTCTCGGTGGGCTCGAGTGGCGACCGCACCATGACGGCGCGCTTTCCGGTCTGGATGGCGAGCCTGCAGATGGGGTCGCGGGCGATGGCGACGCTCACCGCGTCAACGCTGCTGGACCGGACGTGGGCCACTCGCATCCGCGGCGGGCAGATCCTCGGTCCGGATTCCGTGGGATACGAGGAGCGCGTGGAATCGGCCGGGGCCATCAACGACGTCCGGCTCGGCGTTTCCTGGTCGGTGCGGCCGAACTTCTCCGTCGGCATCGGGGTCCATGGATTCCCCGGCGAGAACCGGATCCGGCTCGACCGCGTCTACGACGACAGTCTGCGGTACGGGACGCTCTTCAGGCAGCTCACGCTCGGGTACCTCGGAAACGCGATCACGGCCGGCGCCACGTGGCGGCCGAGCCGCCTGTTCGCCGTCGCCGCCTCGTTCCGCGCCGGCGGGAGCCTCGACCTGCGCATCGCCGACACCCTGATCGCGAGCGGATCCCTGCCGAACCGTTTCGGCGCCGGCCTCCGGTTCGACGGCTTGCCGGGCGCCAGTCTGGCGGTGTCGGTGGAGCGGACGGACTGGTCGGCCCTCGGGGAGCTCTCGCAGTCGTCGCTCGTGGCCAACGACACCTGGGAGATCGGCGTGGGGGCCGAGCTCACCGGTCCACGCCTGCGAAACACGGCGAGCCTGCTGTACCTGGGCTACCGCTCCCGCGACCTGCCGTTCTCGGTCGGCGGGGAGGTGGTGCCGGAGCGGATCTACTCCGGAGGCGCCGGCCTGCCGGTGGCGGGTCAGCGGGTGGTCCTCGACCTCTCCCTGCAGTACGCGCGCCGCGGGCCCGTGGCCGGCGTGGACGAGCGGGCCTGGATCATGAGCATGGGGTTCACGGTCAGACCGTGAGCGAAGCCGCGTAGCAGCGAGCAGCGAAGCCATGATGCTCTTCCGGCCGCGAAGGACATCGAACCCGGGAGGCGCGGAGATCGCGGGGATCGCGGTCGCGCGAAGGCGGCCGCATGGCGAGGCGTTGCGCGGCACGGCTGCCTTCGGTTCCGATCCGCGTTCGCTGCCTCCCGGCGTCACTGCCTCGCCGCGTCGCCCATGAAGGTGTACCTGAAGACCTTCGGGTGCCGGGCCAACCAGTACGACAGCGAGCAGGTGCGTACGCTGGTCGAGTCCGGCGGCGGCTCGATCGTGGAGGATGTCGCCGAAGCGGACGCCGCCGTCTTCAACAGCTGCGCGGTAACGAGCGAGGCGGAGGTCGAGCTCCGCAAGGGGATCCGTGGCGCCGCGCGTCGGAATGGGCGCCTCCGGACCGTCGTCATGGGGTGTGCCGCGTCGCTCGACCGTGGTCTGCTGGGTTCGCTCCCCACGGTGACGGACATCGTGCCCGGCGGGGACGCCGCGGAGGTCGTCCGGGCGCTGGGCCTGGTGGTGGCGCCGCCCGTCGCCGCGCGG
>JABWBJ010000183.1 GCA_013360595.1 Gemmatimonadaceae bacterium
CTCTTCCGGTATGCGCGATCGGCCCGGGGACGGCGTCCGCCGCTACGGCTGGCGGAACCGACATGAAGACCGGCGTCCTCGCGCTCCTCGCGGCGGCCCTCGGCCAGTCGCCGGCGGCGACGGCGCAGAACGACTCGACCGCGCTCGTGTCGCCGCCGAGTGCTTCCCGTCCGGTCCCGTTCGCGGCCGGCGAGCGCATGCAGTACCTCGCGAAGATCGGGCCCACCCACGTCGGCCGCGGGAGCATGGAGATCGTCGGCATCGAAGACGTTCGAGGGCGTCCGGCCGTCCATACGCGGTTCATGCTCCGCGGCGGCTGGCTCTGGTTCCGGGCCAACTACCTCCTCGAGAGCTGGGTCGACCAGGCGACGTTCAGTTCGGTGCGATTCTCGCAGGACAGCGACGACGACCCGTCCGAGCGCGACCGGATCTACGAGATCTTCCCCGAGCGGCGCACCTATCGCGTGAACGATGGCGACGAACGGCCATCGGTCGAGGCCCCGCTCGACGAGGGCGCGCTGCTCTACTACGTGCGCACGATGCCCCTCGAGGTCGGGAAGACCTACACCCTGAACCGGTACTTCCGGCCCGACCGGAATCCGGTCGTCGTGAAGGTGGTCCGGCGCGAGACCATCAAGGTGCCGGCGGGGACGTTCCAGACCATCGTCATCCAGCCGATCATCAAGTCGCGCGGCATTTTTTCGGAGGGCGGGCAGGCCCAGATCTGGCTCTCGGACGACTCGAGCCGGGTCATGGTGCAGATGCGCGTCCGCCTGAAGGTCGCCAACATCAGCCTCCAGCTCCTATCACACCACCCGGGCCAGACCCCGACGCCGTAGTCCCCGAGGCCGACGTCTCGCGCCTGCGCACGGTGCCCATCGCGCGCCGGCCGAACAAGGTGCGGGCCGGGGAGTTCGCGCATCCGCCGGGGAGCGACCGGTCGTTCGCGGCGTTCCTGGAGGCGCTCCCCGACGTGCTGGTGGCGCGCGACTTCCGCCGCGTCGTGGATGCGATCGTGTCAGCCGCCCGGGGGGAAACGCGCCGCGCCGTGGTGCTCCTGCTCGGCGGCCACGTCGTCAAGACCGGCCTCTCGCCGGTGCTGATCGAGCTCATGCGCCGGCGGATCGTGACGCACCTCGCCATGAACGGCTCGGCGGCGATCCACGACTACGAGATCGCCCGCTTCGGAGCCACGTCGGAGGACGTGGCCGCCGGGCTGCGCGACGGCACGTTCGGCATGGCCGAGGAAACCGGCCGCGGGCTGAACGAGGCGTTCGTGGCCGGCCGGCGCGCCGGCCAGGGCATGGGCGAGGCGATCGCCGCGGCGCTGGAGGCGGCGCGGGACCTCACGCACCCGGAGCTGTCGCTGCTCCTGCAGGCCCGGCGGCTCGGCGTCGGGGCGACCGTCCACGCGGCGTTAGGCGCGGAGATCGTGCATCAGCATCCGGCAGCCGACGGCGCCGCCATCGGTGAGACCAGCCTGCGGGACTTCCGGCGGCTGGCCGCCGCCCTCCCCGACCTGCAGGACGGGGGCGTGGTGCTGAATGTGGGGAGCGCCGTGATCATGCCCGAGGTGTTTCTCAAGGCGCTGACCGTGGCGCGGAATCTGGGCCAGGGGCGTCCGACCGGCTTCACCACCTGCGACCTCGACATGACCCGGCACTACCGGCCCCGCATGAACGTGGTCCGCCGGCCGGTCGAATCGGGCGGCGAGGGCTACGAGATCACCGGACACCACGAGATCATGGTGCCGATGCTCGCCTGGGCCGTGCTCGAAGCGTTCCGGGAGGAGGTCGGCTAGTTCCCCGACCACCGTTCGCGCAGGCGCTGCGCCGTCGACGGGCTGAAGATCCTGATCAGCAGATACAGCACCGCGCCCACGATGGCGATGAAAATCGCCGCGCGGAGCAGGCCGAGCAGGATCACGAAGAAGACCCCCAGGATCCCGAAGAACAGCTTCAGCAGAAACAGGCCCCCGATGGCGAAGAGCCCGATCATGAAGATGGTGCGGAGCATCGCTTTCCCCAGTTGATTCAGTTCCGGAACGACCTACGGAGCCTTGCGGGCCCGGGTTTCAGACTGCTGCGGCTAAGAGTCGGCCAATTTTGCGTTTGCGGCCAGCCCGACTCGATGCGTAACCGAATAGAGTGCGTGCAGAAGGTTACGTTCCGGGGCGCATTCGGCTCCCCGGATCTAGATTGAGCGCCCCTGCTGCTGATCCGAGCGCAAAGTCTCTCGAACATCGCTGATGCCGGACACGCTGTACCAGATTCTCGGCCGCCACCGCCCTCCGCAGCTCCCCGACCGGAAGCCGCCCTGGCTGAAGGTGAAGGCACCCGGTGGCTCCAACTATATACGCCTCAAGCACTTGATGCGCGAGATGGGACTCCACACGGTCTGCGAGGAGGCCCACTGCCCGAACGTCGGCGAGTGCTGGGAGCACGGGGCGGCGACGTTCATGATCCTGGGGGACGTCTGCACCAGGAACTGCGGCTACTGCGCGGTGGCGCACGGACGGCCCCCGGTCACGGATTTCGCCGAGCCCGCGCGCGTCGCCGAGGCCGCCGCCCGGATGAACCTGCGACACGCGGTCATCACCTCGGTCGACCGGGACGACCTCCCCGACTTCGGGTCGGGGATCTTCGCCGAGACGATCCGGCTGGTCCATGAACGGGTGCCGTCGTGTTCCGTGGAGGTGCTGGTGCCGGATTTCCAGGGCGACGAGGGCGCCATCGCGTCGGTCCTCGACGCGCGGCCCGAGATCTACAACCACAATACCGAGACGGTGCCGCGGCTGTACAAGAAGGCGCGGCCCGGCGGCCGGTACCCGCGCGTGATGTCGATCTTCCGCTTCGTGAAGCGCACCGCGCCGGACATCCCCACGAAGACGGGGATCATGCTCGGCCTCGGCGAAACGGTCGAGGAGGTTCTGGCCGTGATGCGGGACCTGCGCGAGGTGGACGTGGACATCCTGACGCTGGGCCAGTACCTGCGGCCCTCGAAGGACCACCTGCCCATGGATCGCTACTACACGCCTGACGAGTTCGCCGCGCTGCGCGCCGAGGGGCTGGCGATGGGGTTCCGGCACGTTGAGGCCGGGCCGCTGGTGCGGTCGAGCTATCACGCGTGGGAGCAGGCGGCGAACGTGCGACGCTGAGAACGGAGAGGCCGCGACGCCGGGACGCCGAAGAGCGGCGACCACGGCCGAGCCGGACGACGCCGGGTCACGAATCACCAATCACGATTCTCACCATTCACGAGGCCCTTCGTGGCGCAGGCCAAAGCGAGACGAAAGACAGAAGCCGGTTCGTTGTCCGATGACACGACGGCCGCCGAACGGCACGGCCTCCTCCGGTCGATGCTGCTGCAGCGGCGCTTCGAGGAGCGCTGCGCGGAGGCGTACGCGCTGGGGAAGATCGGCGGGTTCTGCCACCTGTACATCGGACAGGAAGCAGTGGGGGCCGGCGCGATCGCGGCGATCCGGTCCGACGACTACATCATCACCACCTACCGCGATCACGGGCAGGCGCTCGCTCGCGGCATGTCCCCGCGCAGCATCATGGCCGAGCTGTTCGGCCGCGCGGACGGCTGCGCGCGCGGGAAGGGCGGCTCGATGCACCTGTTCGACCGCAGCCTCAACTTCCTGGGCGGACACGGCATCGTGGGCGGGCACGTGCCGCTCGCGGCCGGCATCGGCTTCGCGATCAAGTACCGGGGCGGCGACCAGGTCTGCCTCTGCTTCATGGGGGAGTCGGTCGTGAACACCGGCGCCTTCCATGAAGCGCTGAACATGGCGTCGCTCTGGAAGCTCCCGGTGGTGTTCCTGATCGAGAACAACCGGTACGGCATGGGGACCGCGCTGGAGCGCGCCTCATCGATCCACGACATCTACCTGCGGGCCGCGTCGTACGACATGCCGCGCGCGTTCGTGGACGGCCAGGACGTCCTGGCCGTGCGCACCGCCACCCTCGAGGCCGTGCGCCGCGCGCGCAGCGAATCCGTCCCCACGCTGCTCGAGGTCCGGACCTACCGCTTCATGGGCCACTCGATGTCCGACGCCGTCGCCGGGACGTACCGATCCAAGGCGGAACTCGAGGAATACATGAAGCGCGACCCGATCATGGTACTGCGGATGGCGATGCAGGACGCGGGAGAGATCGATGACCCCGGCATGGCCCGGCTCGACGAGGAGGTCAAGGCGATCGTGCAGGACGCCTGGGACTTTGCCGACGCCAGCCCGGAGCCGCCGCTGGAAAGCCTGTTCGAGGACGTGCTGGTGGAGACCACGACCTGAGGCAACGGGATGAGGAACGGGGAGCAGGCCGTGCGGCTTAACGCTTGACCGGATATCGCACATGGCAGTGGCGACATATCGCGATGCGCTCAACCAGGCGCTCAAGGAGGAAATGCAGCGGGATGACCGCGTCTTCCTCATGGGCGAGGAAGTGGGCGTCTACCAGGGCGCGTACAAGGTGTCCAAGGGACTCCTGCAGGAGTTCGGGGAGATGCGGGTCGTGGACACGCCGATCACCGAGCTCGGCTTCGCCGGAATCGGCGTGGGCGCGGCCATGGTCGGGCTGCGGCCGGTGATCGAGTTCATGACGTGGAACTTCGCGCTGCTGGCGATCGACCAGGTCGTGAACGCGGCCGCCAAGCTCCTCTACATGTCCGGCGGCCAGTTCCCCATTCCCATCGTCTTCCGCGGGCCGAACGGCGCGGCGCTCCAGCTCTCGGCGCAGCACTCGCAGGCCTTCGACGCATGGCTCGCGCACATCCCCGGCCTCAAGGTCGTATCCCCGGGCACGCCCGCCGACGCCAAGGGCCTCCTCAAGAGCGCCATCCGCGACGACAACCCGGTTGTCTTCTTCGAGGGCGAGATGCTGTACAACACGAAGGGCGACGTGCCGGACGGTGAGTACCTCACGCCCATCGGCCAGGCCGATCTCAAGCGCGAGGGCGACCACTGCACCATCGTCACCTACGGCAAGTCGGTCCTCCTCGCCATGCAGGCAGCGGACCAGCTCGCGAAGGACGGGATCCGCGTGGACGTCGTGGACCTGCGCACCGTCCGGCCGATGGACGTGAACGCCATCAGCGCGTCGGTGCGGAAGACCAACCGGGCCGTCGTGCTGGAGGAGGGCTGGGAGGTGTGTGGCGTGGGGGCGCAGGTGGCCGACCTGATCCAGCGTGAGTGCTTCGATGACCTCGACGCGCCCGTGCTGCGCGTGCACCAGGCCGACGTGCCGATGCCGTACGCGCGGAACCTCGAACGCGCGGCGAAACCGGACGTCCCGAAAACGATCGCCGCCGTGCGGAAGGTGATGTATCTGGAGGAGCGATGACCACCAAGGTGTTCATGGAGGCGCTCTCGCCCACGATGGAAGAGGGACGCCTGGTCAAATGGCTGAAGGCCGAGGGAGACGCCGTGAAGAGCGGCGAGACCCTGGCCGAGGTCGAGACCGACAAGGCCATCATGGAACTGGTGGCGCGCGGCGACGGCGTGCTGCGCCGGCAGCTCCTGGCCGAAGGCGCCACCTCGCCGGTCGGGACGCTCATCGCGGTGATCGCGGGCGCGGACGAGGACATCGGGGGCCTCGTCGAGACCGCCGGG
>JABWBJ010000184.1 GCA_013360595.1 Gemmatimonadaceae bacterium
CTCCGAGACGCGCATGCCCTCCGGGAACCCTCCGGCGCGAGCCGGATCCATTTCGCGCCGCGGCGCGCCGGCCGCGGTCGCGTTCGTCCACGCCAGGATCACGTGGGCCGTGTCGCGAAACCCGCGGTCCGGCACCGTGCGCAGGACGGCGAGGTCCTCGCCCTTCTCGCGCCAGGCGAGGCCGCGGTAGATCGACGTCGACGACTCGAGAACCCGGACGACCTGCGACACGGCGTCGTACACCTGCACGGCATTCCCGGCGCCGCCGTCGGTCTCGATCGTGATGGCCAGGACCGCGCGCCGGTCGGCCCAGGCGAAATCGCCGACGCTCCCGAACGTCATCCGGGCCCCGGTCGCCAGGCTCTGCACGATCAGGTCCGCCGCGCGCTTCCCCTCGGCCGGATACCGCCGCATCGCCACGAAGCGGCCGTCGGCCGAAAACCGGAACGAGGCGATCTCCGGGATGGAGTCGGTGCGTCCCGTGGCCAGCTCGCGGAGGCCGAGCGCGTTCCGCACCGGCTTGCGGTCCCGTTCGAGCCGCTCGCGAGTGGCCGGCGGCACGCCGATCTGCCAGCCCAGCCACCGCGAGTCCGGCGTGAAGGCCGGTCCGGCGCCGTTAGGCATCACGAACGCCGTGTCCCGGTCCATCGGGCGGAGCCGGAGTTCGTTCTCCTCGCTGACCCGGTTGACGGCGTAGGCGAGCCATCGGCCATTCGGCGAGAGCAGGGCCGGTCCGGGTGACTCCCACTTGCCGTAATCGGCCGGCGTGACCACCGGCGCCTGGGCCCGGACGGTCGACACCGTGGCGGCGATGAGCAGGATCGAGAAACGGAGGGGCATCGGGGCGCGCATCGGGTTCAGGGCGTGGAGGCGGGTCGTGGCGCGAGCGGCCGGCCCGGCCTGCGGCTTCCAATAGTCGCGGCGGGTGCGGGCAGCCGGAAGGCGTTCGGCAGGCCGCCAAGTGGAGCCCTCCCACGCCCCACCGTATCTTTCCGCGTCCCCCCCACCCCCCGCCCCCCTCACCCCCGGACGAAATGCCCCGCCGTCTCGTGCTGGCGAGCCTCGTTGCGCTTGCCGCGGTGCCCCGTGAACCGTTGGCGCAGTCCATCGCCGACCGGTACCGCGACGCAGCCAGTCGGATCATCGCCCGCGCCACGGCCGACAGCGCCGCGTGGAACCGCATCGCCACGCTGACGGAGACGTTCGGGGCGCGATTCTCGGGAACCGCCGCGCTCGAACAGGCCATCGACTGGAGCCTGGCCGAGATGCGGAAGGACGGACTGGACAACGTGCGTGGCGAGCCGGTGATGGTGCCGCGCTGGGTACGTGGCGCCGAATCCGTGGAGCTCCTGTCACCGCGCCGGCAGACCCTGCCGATGCTGGGGCTGGGCGGCAGCATCGCCACGCCTCCGGGCGGCGTCACCGCCGACGTGATGGTCGTGACGAGCTACGACGACCTCCGGGCTCGAGCGGCCGAGGCGCGCGGCAGGATCGTCCTCTACAATGTGCCATTCACCGTGTACGGCCAGACCGTGGCCTACCGGTCGGGCGGGGCCGTGGCGGCGGCGCGCGCCGGCGCCGTGGCCTCCCTGATCCGATCGGTCACCCCCTATTCGATGCGAACCCCGCACACCGGGGGGATGGCCTACAACGACAGCGTTCCGCGCATCCCGCACGCGGCCATCACGCCCGAGGATGCGGACATGATCGCCCGCATGATCGCGCGCGGCGAGCGGGTCACCGTCCGTCTGACCATGTCGGCGCAGATGCTGCCGGATGCTCCGTCACGCAACCTCATCGGCGAACTGCGCGGCACGACGGACCCGGACGAGATCGTCGTCATGGGGGGCCATATCGATTCGTGGGATGTGGGCCGCGGGGCGATGGACGATGCCGGGGGCGTCGTGGTGGCATGGGAGGCGATCCGGCTCCTCAAGGCGCTCGGCCTCAGGCCACGGCGCACGATTCGCGTCGTCGGCTGGACCAACGAGGAGAACGGGCTGCGCGGGGGCAACGCCTACCGGGATACCCACCGCGCATCGCTGGACCGGCACGTCGCCGCCATCGAGAGTGATGCCGGCGTCTTCAAGCCGTCCGGCTTCGGATTCACCGGCTCCGATTCGGCGTACGCGATCGTGCGGCAGATCGGGACGCTGCTCGAAGGAATCGGTGCCGGACAGATCGTTCGCGGGGGCGGCGGGGCCGACATCGGACCGATCATGGCCCTTGGCGTCCCCGGCATGGGCCTCAACGTGGACGGCACCAGGTATTTCTGGTACCACCACACCGAGGCCGACACCGTGGACAAGCTGGACCCGCGCGACGTGGCCCTGTGCGTGGCAACGATGGCCGTAATGGCCTACGTCCTGGCAGACCTGCCGGAGCGGTTGCCGAGGTGAGCGCGGCGCGCAGGGCGCCGGGCGCCGACCGCGCGGCCGGAAGGGCTGACCGCGATTCGCGACGCATGTCTATCGCGTCACCGGCGTGAGCCACGCGCTGCCGGGAACACCATTCCATCCGCGGACGGCGCCGCTCGTCCAGGGCCAGACGTGGCGCCGGTGGGCGGGGTACGTCGTCGCCAGTTCGTACGAGCTTCACCACGACCGGGAGTACCACGCCATTCGCAGCAGCGCCGCGCTGTTCGACGTGTCGCCGCTGTTCAAGTACCACGTGCGCGGGCCGGACGCCGTCCGCCTGCTCGACCGCGTGGTCACGCGCCACGTCGCCAGGGCGGCGGTCGGGCAGGTGCTCTACACGCCCTGGTGCGATGCCGAGGGCAAGGTGCTCGACGACGGAACGGTCTCGATCCTGGCGCCGGATTTCGTACGTCTCACCTCCGCGGACCCCAACTACCGCTGGCTCGGGGAGAATGCCCGCGGCCTCCGGGTGACCATCGACGATGCCAGTGATGCGGTGGCGGCGCTGGCGCTCCAGGGCCCGAACGCGCGCGTCATTCTCGAGCACGCCGCGGGAACGGACCTCTCCGGCGTTCGCTACTTCCGCCTGACGAATGCCCTGGTGCGCGGGACGCCGGTCACCATCACCCGCACGGGGTACACCGGCGACCTTGGCTACGAGATCTGGATGGACGCCGAGCACGCGCTGCCGGTGTGGGATGCGATCGTGGCGGCCGGCGCGCCGTACGGCCTCACGCCGGCGGGCCTCCTCGCGCTCGATGTGGCCCGGGTGGAGGCCGGCCTGCTGCTGCTCGACGTCGACTACGTGTCGGCCCGCAAGGCGTTGATCGCGTCACAGAAGTCGTCGCCGCTCGAACTCGGCCTGGAGTGGACCGTGGATTTCGACAAGGCAGCCTTCGTGGGCCGCGAGGCTCTCGTGGCAGAGCGGGCCCGGCCGGGCGAATGGAGGTTCGCTGGCGTCGAGGTCGCGTGGGAGCCGCTGGAAGCGCTCTACACCGAGGTCGGCCTGGCCCCTCGTCTGCCGACGACGGCATGGCGGACGAGCGTTCCCCTCTATGCGCCCGGCACCGACCGGCAGGTCGGGTATGCGACCAGCGGCGCCTGGTCGCCCCTGCTCAAGCGCTACATCGCGCTGGCTCACCTCGAGGCGGCCTTCGCCGAGCCGGGGCGCGAACTGGACTTCGAGGTGACGGTGGAACACCGCCGCAGGTCCGCGCGCGCCCACGTGCGGTCGCTGCCCTTCTACAGTCCGGACCGGAAGCGCGCATGAGCGGCAGCCGCTACGACGTGATCGTCATCGGCGGTGGCCACAACGGCCTCGTGGCCGCCGCGTACCTGGCCAGGGCGGGGAAGAAGGTCGTGGTGCTGGAGCAGCGGCATCTCGTCGGCGGAGCCGCGGTCACCGAGGAGATCGTTCCCGGCTACCGGTTCTCGGTCTTCTCGTACGTCGTGAGCCTGTTGCGCCCGGAGATCATCCGGGATCTCGCGCTGCCCGCGCACGGGCTGGAGATCCTCCCGCTCGAGAGCACGGTCACGCCGATGTTCAACGGCGACTACCTGGCCGCCTGGCCGGACGTGGACCTCACGCGCCGCGAAGTGGCCAGGCACTCCCTGAAGGACGCCGAGGTCTCCGAGGAGTACGGCCGGCTGATGGGCCTGATGGCGATGGCGGTGAAGCCCATCATCAGCATGATTCCGCCCGATCCCACCTCGCTCTCGCCCCGCGACCTTCGCGGGCTGCTCAAGGTCGGGCGCCACTTCCAGTCGCTGACGCCGAAGCACTTCCACCTGCTGTACAAGCTCATGACCATGAGCTCGGCCGATTTTCTCGATGAGTGGTTCGAGACGGACGTGCTCAAGGCCACGAAGTCGGCCAGCGGCATCATCGGCACGTTCATGGGCCCGCGGACGCCGGGTTCGGCGTACGTGCTGCTGCACCACTACATGGGGGAGATCGACGGCGCCTTCCGCGCCTGGGGCTTCGCGCGGGGCGGCACCGGGGCGATCTCCGAATCGATCACCCGCGCGGCGCGGTCGTTCGGCGCCGAGGTCAGGCTGGATGCCCAGGTCACGCGTGTTCGCACCAGCGGCGGCCGCGCCACCGGCGTCGTGCTGGCGAACGGGGACGAGGTCGACGCGCCGGTGGTGGTCTCGTCGCTGGATCCCAAGCGCACGTTTCTTCGCCTGGTGGACGAACGGGACCTGCCCGACGAGTTCCTGGGTGACGTGCGCCGGTTCAGGATCCGCGGCTCGTCAGGCAAGGTGAACCTCGCGTTGTCGGGCCTGCCGGACTTCACCTGCCTCCCCGGCGCCGGCCCGCACCTGCGCGGCGCGATCTCCATCTCGCCGTCCCTCGAGTACGTGGAACGGGCCTACGACGACGCCAAGCACGGTTCGTTCTCCCGGCGTCCGTACATGGACATCATTCTGCCCAGCATGATCGACCCGGGGATGGCGCCCCCGGGGAAGCACGTGATGTCGATCTTCGTGCAGTATGCGCCGTCCACGATTGCCGGCGGCTGGAACGACGCCCGGCGGGACGCGTTCGGCGACGCGGTCATCGACGCGCTGGCGCAGTTCGCGCCGAACATCCGCGACCTCATCGTCGACCGGCAGGTGCTCACGCCGGCGGACATCGAGCGCATCACCGGACTGACCGAGGGGAACATCTTCCAGGGCGAACTGGCGCTTCACCAGCTCTTCTTCCTGCGGCCGTCACCCGGCTGGGCGCAGTACCGGACGCCGGTGAGGGGGCTCTGGCAGTGCGGGTCGGGGACGCACCCCGGTGGCGGCATCATGGGCGCGGGCGGACGACTGGCGGCTCTCGAGATCCTGGGGGCCGGCGCATGAGCCGCTACGACGTGATCGTCGTCGGGGCCGGCGCGAACGGGCTGGCCGCCGCGCCGCGCAGCAGCTTGCCGCGGTTGAAGCGGCCCTGTGGATCGACCTTCGCCTTGTAGGCCCAGAACGAGGCCATTTCCTCGTCGGTCAGGTAGTCGAGCTTGGTGATGCCGATGCCGTGCTCGCCGGAGATCACGCCGTCCAGCGCGCGTGCCAGCGCCATGATGCGGTCGACCGCCCGGTTGGCGGTCTGCAGCATCTCGTAGTTGTCCGAGTTCACCGGGATGTTGGTGTGCACGTTGCCGTCGCCGGCGTGCATGTGCAGCGCGACGAAGAC
>JABWBJ010000185.1 GCA_013360595.1 Gemmatimonadaceae bacterium
TCGACGCCCTCGATGCGCAGCACCGGGAGCCCGAGCGCCATGACCAGGATGGCGCCGGGGAAGACCCAGCCCGGCACGCCCACGGCGATCACCGCCGCTCGCGCGACGACGGCAACGGCGAGCGTGGCGCCGGCCCAGGTCCCGACCGCGCGAAGGAGTGATCGAGGCGCCCGCCGCGCGCTCATCATGGATTCGCCCGTACCGCTCAGAATGGCGTCGAGCGCCTGCACGATCTCCAGTCCGGACTGCGGGCGCTGCGCGGGGTCCTTCTCCAGGCAGCGCATCACGAGCTGGTCCAGCGCCGGCGGCACGTCGGGGCGACGGGTCGCCGGCGGTTCCGGCGTCTCGCTGATGTGCGCGGCGAGAATCCGCGCCGGCGCGCGATCTCCGAACGGCGCGCGCCCCGTGAGGAGTTCGTAGGCCATGCAGCCGAGCGAGTAGAGATCGGCGCGATGGTCCACGGACGGATCGCCGGCGGCCTGTTCGGGTGACATGTACGACGGCGTGCCGATCGAGGTGCCGAGCTGTGTCAGGGACCCCGACTCCTGCGTGGTGCGCGCGGCCGTGATGGCCTTGGCGATGCCGAAGTCCGTGACGACGGCGGTGCCGCCCGAGAGCAGCACGTTGTCCGGCTTGATGTCGCGGTGCACCACGCCGCGCTCGTGGGAGTAGGCGAGCGCGCGGGCGACGTCGCGGAGGATTCCGACCACCGCAGTGATCGGCAGCGCCCCGTCCTCCGCCAGGCGCGCCCGCAGCGACTTGCCCTCCACGAACGGCATCGTGTAGTACGGGAGACCGTTCGTGTCGCCGGCGGCCAGGATGGGGACGATGTTCGCCTGCTGCAGCGACGCCGCGAGCTGGATCTCGCGCTCGAAGCGCTCGACGCTGACGCCGGCCGCCAGCTCCGGTGACAGCAGCTTGATGACCACCTTGCGGTTGAGGCGCACCTCGTTGGCCACGAAGACGCGCGACATCCCGCCGCCGCCGAGCTCGCGTTCGAGCACGAAGGCGCTGCCGAGGGTCTGCTGGAGCTGCTGGCGAAGGTCCATCGGATTGCGGAGTGCAGATTGTCGACCCGAGGGCGATCGGAATCAGTACGTAACGAACGCGCTCAGGGAGTCAATCGGCAATCCTCAATCTGCTCTCCGCGACCGGCCGGTCACCGGCGTGCCTTCCGCTCCGCGACCAGCCGGTCGAACTCGGCCTGGTTGAGGTACGTCACGTCGATCCAGACGTGCGCCATCTCGTCGACTGTCCGGTCGCCCCATCCCACCCACTGGTTCGGGTCGGGGTTGTTCGGGTTGGCGGCGGTGTTGTCGTGCCAGGCGGTGAAGGCGAGCACCGTTCCCCTGGGGAGGAGCGGCGCCGCGTGTTCGGCGTAGACGTAGTTGACGTGCCAGTTCCACTGGAAGTTGTTCACGGCGCTGAGCAATTCCTTGCGGCCGTCGGGGTAGATCGCCTCCATCGTCATCGCCTTGCCGCGCATGTGCATGTGCGGCTGGAAGTTCTCGAGACGGGCCGGCGCCTGCATCACGTAGAAGTTCTGGGTCATGGCCACCTGGTTAGGCGGGATGTCCAGTTCCGAGCCGCGTGAGACGTCGAACATCCGAAGCACCGTCCGCCGCTGCGGGACCACGCCTTTCGGATAGAAGTAGATGCCGAGGTCGACCTCGACGCCCTCCATGGCTTCTCCGATCGCGTGCAGGTGAACTTCCCAGCGGATCTTCGAGCCGGGGAGCATGAGCTTGCCGGCGTCGGCGGCGAAGATCTCGCCCACCTTCCCGACAGCCCACTCCATGAAGAGTCCGGCGGTACGCTGGACGCCATGTGCCTCGTGCGCCAGCCCCGTGATCCCTTCCGCCTCCTGCTGCTCGAGCAGCGTCAGGACGTGGTGCACGACCTTCCGGTGTTCGGGCTTCACCGGCCTGATCTCGATCGCCCGCACCCATCGCGCCTCGGTGAGCCCGGTCTCCGAGACGGGGCGGAACCACTTGTCCTGAGTGCGGGCTGCCAGGTCGTAGGGTTTCGACCGGATCACGAGGTCGGGCGGGCCGAACTGGTCGGCGTACTGCCAGCGGTTCGGGTCCGGGAACGTGGGCGCCGGTGGCAGGTCGCTCAGGTTCCCCGCGGGGGCGCCCTCATCGACCCAGCGGACGATGGTCGCGATCTCGGCGTCGGACAGACTCCGGTCATTCTTGAACTCCTGGATGCCGACGGTCCGGTCGATGTGCCACGGCGGCATCACGCGCGCCGCCACGCGGGCCTTGATGCGCCGCGCGTACTTCCGCGCGTCCTCGTACGTGACCAGCGACATCGGCGCGATCGAACCGGGCTGGTGGCACTCTTGGCACTTCGCCCTGAGGATCGGCGCGACGTCCTTCGCGAACGTGACGGACTGGGCCAGGGCCGCGACGGGCAAGGCGAGCGACGCGCTGATCAGACCGGTCAGGCGGGGCATGATGTCCTCCGGAAAGGCGGGGCTGCGTGCTTCCTGCTGCCTGCTGCAGCTATGTGGTTGTGCTGCGTGCCCGGCGCTCGGCGCTTGGCGCTCGACGCCTGGCGCTCGGCCCTCACTTCACCGTCACCTGAACAAACCCGTTCGTCCAGCAACACTGCGCGTGGCCGGCGCCTGCTACGCCCGAGGCATCGTTCGCCCGGACGCGCAGGATGTACCGGCCCGGCGTATCGAAAGTCGCCGTCGTCGCCGCCATGCCATCGCCGGCGGCAGGCCGCGGCGTCGCTGGCGAGAATGTCACGACTCCTGGTCCCTGATGCTTGAACCAGGTGAGAGAGACCGGCACGCCGCCGCGACCGGCGCTGGCCACCGAGCCGGATTCCTTCCCGTCGTCCGTGGCCCAGATCGTCAGCCCCAGCGGCTGGCCAACGGCTGCCTCCAGCGGCCCGGCGGTCGCCCCGGCGGGACCCTGCGCGACCGGGCCGTTCGGCGAGAGCTTCAGCATCGGCGGGGTGTTGCCGGAGCCCGCTTCTCCGGCGAGTGCGTCGATCTCCCAATCGGGGTGCAGGCTGGCCGGGATCGCGAACGTCTCCCCCTTCATTCGAATCGTCCACGTCACCTTCCGGGTGCCCCAGTTGGCCGGCACCTTCACGGCAAACACGCCCCAGTGCCGCCGAGCCTCGAATCGCGTCGGCTGTCCCTGATTGGAGTCTCCGGGAGCAACGAAGTTGCCCGCCCCGACAGGGATTTCGATGACTTCTGCCGAGTTCCGGTTGTAGTAGCCGAAGGAGAGGCTGAAGGAGCCGTCAGGATTCCGGTACCATCCTTCGTACACGGGAGTGACGGTCTGCCCCGATCGGGCGATGGGGGCCAGCGGAAGCTGCGCGGCTGACAGCGCCGGAAGCCACGCTACCAGGACCAGCGAACTGACGCCTCGGATCCGCAGGGAACCCTCCCGGGCCTGTTGGCCAGTCTCGAGACGGGCCAATAGTCGGGTTTCCCGGACCGTCCCGCAAGCGCCGGCGCTACCTTGAGGCCGTGCCCGCCCCTCGCGTTCGCAAGCCGGGGATTCGCATCGGCCTCGCCACCGGGGCCGACATCGCCGGCATCGTGCAGGTTCGCGTCCGTGCCGCTGAGGATCTCACGCAGCGTTTTGGCGGCGGCCCCTGGTCCGGGCACGCGAGCGAGCGAGGCGTGGCGCTGGATCTGCGCCAGGGCAAGGTGTTGGTGGCCCGGCGCGGGGCGAGGATTGTCGGGACGCTGAAGATCGGGACCCGCAAGCCATGGGCGATCGACCCGTCGTACTTCACCCCGGCCCGCCGGCCCTGGTACCTGACGAACATGGCGGTCGACCCCGGGGTCCAGCGGCTCGGCATTGGCACGACGCTCGTCCTCGATGCGGCCGCCCGCGTGCGCGAGTGGGGCGGGGATGCCGTCTGGCTCGACGCCTACGATGACCCGAACGCGGGCGCGGGTCGATTCTACGAGAAGTGCGGCTTTACCGAGGTCGGCCGGCGGACCTACCGCGTGACGCCGCTGGTGTACTACGAGTTGCGAGTTGGGAGTTGAGAGTTGAGAGTTGGGAGTTGAGAGTTGGGAGTTGAGAGTTGTGAGTGAGACGCGCACTCACAACTCTCAACTCCCAACTCTCAACTCCCTTCCGCCACCCGCGCCTCCACGCCGCCCATGATGGCCATCCCGCGGACGCGCACCACCGGCGCGTTCGGGTCGCGCGACGCCGGTTCCTTCAGCTGGTCCTCGAAGCCGCCCATGATCGCGAAACCGTCGGACTCCAGCCGCACCTCGGGCGGAACGATGATCTCCACGCCGCCCATGATGGCCAGGACCCGGATCTCCGTCACCGGACCGCTCAGCATCGCCTGACGGAGGTCGAGACTGATGCCGCCCATGCAGGCCACGGCCCGTATCCGTTCCGGCACCTGCCACGTCCCGCGGCGGACCACCCCGGACATCAGCGCGAAGAACGTCTTGAGCCGCGACGCGGCGGGCACGTAGCCGCCGAACGCGGCCGCCGGCGCCGGCGTGGGCCCGCAGATGCTGCACTACATGCTGGGCATCACGAAGGCATACACGACCCGCGTGGGCTCGGGTCCGTTCCCGACCGAGCTGGACTGGGAGCAGCCCGGCACCGTGGGCTATCACCTGTCCACCGTGGGCCAGGAGCGCGGCACCGTCACCGGCCGCGCGCGCCGCTGTGGCTGGCTGGACGCCGCCGCGCTGAAGCGCTCCATCATCATCAACGGCATCACGGGTCTGTGCCTGACCAAGCTGGACGTGCTGGACGGCCTGAGCGAGATCAAGATGTGCGTGGGCTACGAGCTGGACGGTCGGCAGCTCGACATCCTGCCGCTGGATGCCGACGAGATCGAGGCCTGCACCCCCGTCTTCGAGACCTTCCCCGGCTGGACCGAGACCACCTTCGGCGCGACGTCCTTGGACGCGCTGCCGGCTAACGCGCGCGCCTACCTGAAGCGCGTCGAGGAAGTCATCGGTGCGCCCATCGACATGGTCTCCACCGGCCCCGACCGCGAGCACACCATCGTGCTGCGTCATCCCTATTCGGCGTAACCGCGCCTGATCAATCTCACACCACGGAGACAACACCACCATGTTGACCGACGACGGCAAGCACCTCTATGTGTCCTGGGACGAGTACCACCTGCTGACCGAGCGCCTCGCGCTGAAGGTGCATGCCTCGGGCTGGGAGTTCGACCAGATCCTGTGCCTGGCCCGTGGCGGCATGCGCCCGGGCGACGTGCTGTCGCGCGTGTTCGACAAGCCGCTGGGCATCATGTCCACCAGCTCCTACCGCGCCGAGGCCGGCACCATCCAGGGCCGCCTGGACATGGCCAAGTACATCACCATGCCCAAGGGCGAACTGGCCGGCCGCGTGCTGCTGGTGGACGACCTCGCGGACTCCGGCGTCACGCTGAAGGCCGTTGTCGAGCGCCTGCGCGGCATGCCCTCCATCACCGAACTGCGCTCCGCAGTCATCTGGACCAAGCAGGTTTCGGCCTACACGCCGGACTACTACTGCGAGATGCTGGAAACCTCGCCGTGGATCCACCAGCCGTTCGAGGAGTACGACGGCATG
>JABWBJ010000186.1 GCA_013360595.1 Gemmatimonadaceae bacterium
TGGGCGCCGTCCTCGGCGCCGTCCTGACTCCGCTCACCGCCCTGTCGCTGCTGCGTCAGGTGGCGCTCGGCAAGTCGCTCCTGTTCACGGTGATCGGGATGTCGGTCGGGCTTTCGGCCGGCCACCTGGCGACGGCGCAGCCGCTGCCGGCGGTGGGCGCCGGGGTCGCCGGCTTCCTGCTCACGGCGCTCGTGCTCCGCTTTCGCGCCAGCGCTCCTCGAACACAGGGGAAGTGAAGAAGGCCAGGTCCCATTCCCCGTTTCCCGATCTCTCTCTCCGTGCGCCTCGACGACCTCGGCAAGCTGATTCTCCGCCTGACGGTGGCGGGTCTCCTCCTGTTCCACGGCATCCCGAAGATCGAACAGGGGATCGGTTTCGTGCACCAGATGGTCGAAGCCAGCGGCCTGCCGCCGTTCGTCGCGTACGGCGTCTACGTGGGCGAGATCGTGGCACCGGTCCTTGTCATCGCCGGCTTCTTCACGCGGCCGGCCGCCCTCATCATCGCGATGGACATGGCCGGCGCGGTGTACATGGCTCGGCGCGATGACGTCTTCTCCCTCGGCCAGGGCGGCATGTCGTGGGCGATCGAGGTCGAGGCGTTCTTCTTCTTCGGCGCGCTGGCGGTGGCGTGCCTGGGGGCCGGGCGCATCGCGTTAGGGAAGGGGCGGTGGGATTAGCTGCCATCGCCCCGGCTTCGCTCAGGCCCGCAGGCGCTTCGTGAGCTTGAGCCAGCGCACGACCAGATAGGCGGCCAGCACGACGGCCAGCAGCGCGACCATGGCGTTGGTCAGGAAGGCCGATTCGCCGTACGGGGCGGTGAAGAGTGACTCGGCGATGATCATGACGCCGGCGGTGCTGATCCACGAGGTCCAGCTCCCGTACTCCTTGAGCACGACGCGGCGCCAGTTGAACGGAATCCCTTCCACGGCCGCGCGGAACTTCCTGAAGTCCGGGATCCACCGGTTCACGGTCCGGCAGTACTCGTCGTACGCCTCACCGAACTTCCGCGACAGAAACGCCTCCTCGGCGGCCACGATCCCCCGGTAGCCGATCACCGTGAATGGCACGCAGACCAGATACACCAGCGGTGCGTTCCAGATGATGAAGAGGCCGAAGAGGACCAGGATGTTGCCGACGTACAGCGGGTTCCGGGAGAGCGCAAAGACGCCGCCCGTCACGAGGTCGTCCGCATGGACGCGCCGGTTCCTGCCCCCCCGCTGGATATACCGATAGCCGATCACCGTGATGCGGAGCGCCTGGCCGGCCAGCGCCACCAGGATGCCCACGAGGTCGAGCCAGAGATCGGCGGTCCGGCTGCCGCGGGGAAACTGCGGTCGGCTGAGGGCGATCGTCGCGACGATGACCACCGGGAAGAGGAAGTCGCGGAACCTGAACAGGAACGTCCCCCAGCGTTCCAGGAGACCCGGGCGATCACCGCGAGCCTCGGCGCTCGACCCTTGGCGCTCGACCCGTGGCGCCTGGCGCTCTGTCACCACCCGTCCGCCGCCACGTACGCGTCGATCACCGCCCGCTCCCCCTCGCGCCCCGGCCGCGAGTTCCCGTGCTCCATGCCCACGATCCCCTGCCATCCCCGGGAGTGGATGTGCCTGAACACGTTCCGGTAATTGATCTCGCCGGTCCCCGGCTCGCGTCGCCCCGGGTTGTCGCCCACCTGGAAGTACCCGACCTCGTCCCAGGCCTGGTTGATGTTCGGGATCAGATTCCCCTCGGTGATCTGCTGGTGGTAGATGTCGAACAGGATCTTGAGCGACGGGCTGCCGACCGCGCGGCAGATCTGGTACGCCTGCGGAATGCGGGAGAGGAACTGCCCCGGGTGGTCTCGCAGCGTGTTGAGCGGCTCGATGACGATCACGAGGCCGTGCGGTTCCAGGATCGCCGCGGCGCGCTTGAGCGCCTCGGTGACGTGCGCCGTCTGGTAGCTCATCTCCAGCCGCCGGTCCACGTGCCCCGGGACGACGGTCATCCACCTGGCGTTCACCCGCTGGGCCACCGGGATCGAGTCGCGCACCTGCTGGAGGAAGGTGTCGCGCGCCGCCTCGTTGCCGCTGGCCAGGTTCGCCTCGTTCCAGCCGATGGTATGGGCAACGAAGACGCCCATGCGCATGTTGAGCCGGGCGAGGGTGCGCCCGATCAGCTCCTGGTCGGCGACCGACCGGTCCTTGAGGCCGTTGTCCTCGAGCGCGGTGAAGCCCTCCGAGGCCATGAACTCGAGCTCGTTCTCCAACCCGCCCGGCGCGTGCTGCCGGAACATGCCGAAGTGGGGTGCGTAACGAAGCTTGAACGAGCGCGACTGGGACACATGATCGTTGACGCGTGATTCGTGACTCGGCTGTGCGTTGAGAAGGGCGACATCTCCGATGGCCAGCGCCGCTGCCGCAGCGGTGGCTGTGGCGATGAAGTCCCGCCGACCCTGCTCGACGCTGGGCGCTGGGCGCTCGACGCTCGACGCCTGGCCCTTCACTCTCCCCAGCTCCTGGCGACCTTGGTCGTTCCCGGCATCGGCACCGGCGGAACCGCCAGCGGTCCGAAGCCGCTGAACCCCGGCGTCAGGTCCTGCGGCGCATTGAGCAGTTCGTCCCATGTGATCACCTGGCCCGTGTAGGCCGCCTCACGCCCCATGATCGCGCTCAGCGTGCTCTCGGCCACCTGCTGGCCCTCGTTGAGCGGCTGGCCGGCGCGGATGCTGGCCAGCAGGTCCACGTGTTCCTCGACGTACGGGTTCTTCTTCTCGCCCGTGTAGGCGTACGTGGTTGCGCCGGAGATCCTCGAGGACGCGTCGGTGGTGCCGCGCGTCCCCACGAAGCGCTCGCCCACGTGGTTCGCCGAGCCGTCGATCTGGCGGCACATGCTCAGCACCTGGGCGCCGTTGGGGTACTCGAAGTTCACCGCGAAGTGGTCGAAGATGTGCCCGTACTCGGCGCCGGTCCGCCACTGCCGCCCGCCGACGCCCACGGCCCGGATCGGGTGCGCGTTCATGGCCCAGTTGGCCACGTCGATGTTATGGATGTGCTGCTCCACGATGTGGTCGCCCGACGACCAGGTGAAGTAGAGCCAGTTCCGGATCTGCCATTCCACGTCGGACCACGCCGCCTGGCGGTCCGCCTTCCACAGGCCTCCCTGGTTCCAGTAGACCTGGCCCCCGGTGAGGTCGCCGATGGCGCCGTCGTGGAGGCGCTTCATGATGTCCACGTACGCCGGGTCATGGCGGCGCTGGGTGCCGGCGACGAGCGCCAGGTGCTTCGCTCTGGCGGCGGCGGTGGAGGCGAGCACGGAGCGCACGCCCGCCGCGTCGACCGCGACAGGCTTCTCCGTGAAGACGTGCTTGCCGGCGGCGACGGCGGCCGCCAGGTGCAGCGGCCGGAACCCCGGCGGCGTGGCCAGGATCACCAGGTCGATGTCTGACGCGAGGACCTTCTGGTAGGCGTCGAACCCGCTGAACGAGGTCTCCGGCGTGACCTGGAACTGCTTCGCGACGAGCGGGTCCTCGCCGGCCACCCGCTTGAGGTTCGTGATCGCCCGTTCGAGACGGTCGGGGAAGAGGTCGCCCATCGCGACGATCCGGACGCCTTCGCCGCCGGCCCGCAGGCAGTCGCGCGTCGCGCCCGTTCCGCGCCCCCCGCACCCGATCACTCCGACCCGGAGCACCTCGGCGGACTGCTCGTCAGGCGCGAGGCCGCGCAGCGTGGCCGGAATCGCCAGCCCCGCCGTCGCCAGCGTCGTGGTCTTCACGAACCGGCGGCGGGAGAAGGCGCCAAAGGGATCGTCGAACATGTCACTCTCCAGCTCAGGGTCTCCCAACTCCCAACTCCCAACTCCCAACTCTCAATCGCCATCCCTCACGATCCTGAAACCCGCGAACGGCGCGTCCGACATCCACCACCGGCTCTGTGGGATCTGCGGATCGCGTTCATTCCACGCTTCGGTCCGGACGTCGCGGGCCGTCGGTCCGACGCGGTCCGGCGTGTCCCGAAATGAACCACCGCGGACCACCGGCGGGCCACTGGTCACCGTGACCCACTCGGCAGCGTTGCCGAAGAGGTCGTGGAGGCCGAGCGCGTCAGGCGGTTTCGTCCCCACGGCGTGTGTCGTGCCTCCGGCGTTGCCCGCATGCCAGGCGATGTCGGCCGGCGTCTTCCCCTGTGCGGCGAGACGAGCCACGGCTTCCCACTCCGCTTCGGTCGGCAGACGATAGCGCTTTCCGGTGCGTTCGGACAGCCAGTCGCAGAAGGCGGCGGCGGCCGTGTGCGCCACGCTGATGACCGGGAAGCCCGCATGTCCCCAGCCGTAGTCCGGCGCGCCGTACGGGCGCGTGGGCCGAGCGACCGCGTCTGCCGCGCGGGCGCGCTGGAGCTCGGCGCTGTCGGGCCTGGAAAGCGCGAAGGCGTCGTACAGGTCCCAGGTGACCTCCGTCCGGCCGATCCAGAGGTCGCGCCCCGGTAGCTTCACCATCTCGAAGCGGACCAGGGTGCCGGGGACGGAGTCGACGGCGATCTCCTGTGCGGGCGCGGCGCGGGCGACAACGAGCGCGGTCCCGATGGTCAGGAGGCGCATCGAGGCGGCATGGGGGGCGATCGCGGCCGGCATTGGAGAGAAGATGGCCGATGCGTGTCGCCGGAGCGAGGCCGGGCGTTGGCCCGTTGCGGCGGCGGCCGCGCCGGGCAAGCATCTTTCCAGGGAAGTGACGCCCTGGAGATGGACCGGACCATGCCTGATCCGAACCGTTACGTACGCTTCGAGACGTTCCGCGGCACACTCGAGATCTGGAACCACCTCTTCACGCAGGCGGCGGACTTCGCCACGCGGATCGGTCGCGAGCGCCTCATCTCGATCTCCCACTCCGAGGACAAGGATGACGGGGTCGTCACCGTGTGGTACTGGGACCAACCCGGCGATCGGGAAGGGTAGGGGTGGGGGTGGGGGTGGGGGTGGGGGACCGTTGGCGTCGCTGACAGGGGTGAGCGTTTCGATGACGGTGCTTCGCGTCCTGGCCCTCGTGGCCGTCGGTGCGCGCCTGGTGTCGGCGCAGGCGGCTCGGCACGAGTTCACGGCGGTGCACATGGGCGTGCCGATGCGGATCGTGCTGTACGCCGAGTCGGAGGGGGCGGCTCGTGAGGCAGCGCGGGCGGCCTATGCGCGGGTGGCGGAGCTGCGAGAGGACGCGGGCCTCGCGCTCGAACAGGTCGAGCGCCTTCCACGCGCGCACGTCGGGGAGCGCGATCTCCTTGACCGCCACGCGCCGCCCGTCCGCGATCGAGCGCTTCATCGCGTCGGAGTCGACCGGCTGGACGCCGATCACCTTGATGCCGGGCTGCAGGCGCTTCACGTACGAGGCGACGCCCGACACCAGGCCGCCGCCGCCGATCGCGACGAAGACGGCGTGGATCGGCCGCGCCGACTGGCGCAGGATCTCCATGCCGATGGTGCCCTGCCCGGCGATGACGTCGGGGTCGTCGAACGGATGGACGAACGCGAGCCGCAGGCGCCGCTCGAGCTTGCGCGCGTGCTC
>JABWBJ010000187.1 GCA_013360595.1 Gemmatimonadaceae bacterium
GGTCCGGCCGGCCGGCAGGCGCACTCGGGCACCCAGAGCCCCTCGGCGGCGCGCCCGAAGATCCGCCGGTGTTCGGCGGCGCCTAACGCCAGCTGGAGGCGGATGCTCTCGTCGCGGCCGAGCAGCGGGAGGAAGCCGTGCGTGGCGGCGGACGAGGTGATCTCGAGGCGTTCGGCCTCCTGCAGGCGCCGGAACTCCCGCGGAATGTCCCGGCCGATCTCGTGGAAGAGGAGCCGCAGCCGCACCAGGCGTGACCGCCAGAACTCCACCAGCGGCAGCAGGTGGCCGTCGCCCGTGGACTCGAGCGACGCGGGCGCCTCGTCGCAGAAGCCGAGCCGCTGGTCGAAGTACGCCTCCAGCTCCGCCGCAAAGGCGGGGTGCTCGAGCTGGTTGGCGAGGATCGGCGTGAAGCCGATCGTGACCGGCGCGGCGATGTTCCTGGTCTCGAGCGCCCGGAACGTCTCCACCAGCGGCAGGTACGTGTCGATCGCCGCCTCGCAGATCCAGTCGCTGCCGTGCGGCCACCGCCCGTGGTTGAGCACGTACGGCAGGTGGCTGTGCAGCATCACCACCACGTCCACCTGGCGCATGTCGCTACCGCCGGAAGCGCGGCGCCGCGAGGACGCGGCGATAGAGATCGCGGTACCGCAGTTCCGAGCGCTCCCACCCGAAGTCCCGCGACATCGCCTCGCGCTGCATCTCCTGCCACGTCTCCGGGTGCTGGTAGTGGTCGATCGCCCGGATGCAGGCGTGCAGGAACTCGTTCGTGGTGAAGCCGTCGAACAGGAATCCGGTGATGCCGTCCTCGATCGTGTCGGCCAGCCCGCCGACCTTCCGCGCCACCGGCAGGGACCCGTACCGCTGCGCGCGCATCTGGGTCAGGCCGCAGGGCTCGTACTGCGACGGCATGATGATCATGTCGGCGCCGGCCATGAGCCGGTGCTCCTGCGTGCCGGTGAAGTTCGTCTGCACGCCGATCCGGCCCGGCGCGCGCAGCGCCAGCTCGGTCAGGATCTCGACGTAGCGCTTTTCCCCCTGCCCCAGGAAGAGGAACTGCGCGTCCAGCGACAGGAACCGCGGACTCCCCAGGATGAGGTCGAGCCCCTTCTGGTAGACCATTCGCGCGCTCATGCCGAAGATGGGAACGCGCGCCCGCTGCGGGAGTCCGAACACCCGCTGCAGCGCCGCCTTGCATCGCTTCTTCCCGGACAGGTCGTCGCGCGAGTAGCGCGCGGTGATGATCGGGTCCGTCTCGGGGTTCCACTCGTGCTGGTCGATTCCGTTCACGATCCCGACGAACCGCTCGCGGAGCCCGATGAACGCGTCATGGAGACCGAAACCGCCGGCCGGCGTGCGCAGTTCGTGCGCGTGCGACGGGCTCACGGTGGTCACGGCGTCCGCGAACGCCATCCCGCCCTTGAGCAGGTTGACGCGGCCATACCACTCCAGCTGCGCGAAGTGGTACAGCTCCCAGGGCAGCCCCAGCTCGGGCATGGCGTCCGGCGGGAAATGGCCCTGGAAGCCCGCGTTATGCACCGTGAGCACCGACGACGCCCGGCGGTAGAACTCGCGGTCGGGCCCCGTGTCGTAGGCGCGCAGGTAGACCGGCGCCAGCGCCGCGTGCCAGTCGTGCGCGTGGAGCAGCACCGGCGCCTTCGCCACCCGGGGCAGCACGTTCAGCGCCGCCAGGCAGAAGAACGCGAACCGCCGGTGGTTGTCGCGGTAGTCCCCGCGGCTGTCCCCGTAGATCTGGTCGCGCCCGAAGTACTCGGCGTTGTGGATGAACAGGATGCGCGGCTTCTGCTGGCGCGGGTTGTCCTTGAGCGCCGCCGACTCGTACAGCCGCCCCGTCTCACGCCGCGGGCCGACCTGCACCTCGAACGGCTCGCCCACCGGTTCCAGATCGGTCGCCACCTCGGTCACCTGCCTGTACAGGGGCATGATGATGACCGCGGTGATCCCCGACTTCGCCTGGTAGTGCGCCAGGCTCGACACGGCCTCGCCGAGTCCGCCGGTGCGGGCAAAGGGCGCCAGCTCGGCGGCCAGGTGCACCACCGTCACGGGATCGCCGTTCGGGCCGGCCAGCGGGTGCCCGCCCTCGATCGCCGGGATGCTCGACGGAGTCGGCATCGACGCGCCGTGGCCGGGGGTGACCGCGGGACGCGGGGGACGAGCAGGAGAGCGGCGGCGCGAGTCCATGCTCGTCAGGCAATGGGCGGATCGTCGGCCGACCCGTTCCCGCGCATGGCCGGCGCGTAGCACTGGGCCACGTACTCGCCCACCATCCGGCGCGCGGTGAACCGCTGCCCCGCGACGCGCAGGGCATGTTTCATCTTCTGCACCCAGGCGACCGGAATGCCGCGCTCGTCGCGCGCGTAGTACGCGGGCACCACCTGTTCCTCCAGCAACTGATACAGCCGGTCGGCGTCCCACTCGTCGGGCGTGGCCCGGCTCGCCGCCGGCGGAATCGCCCAGCCGTTGAGCCCATCGTACGCTTCGTGCCACCAGCCGTCGAGCGTGGAGAGCTGCGGCACGCCGTTCAGGGCCGCCTTCATCCCGCTCGTCCCGCTCGCCTCCAGCGGCACCCGCGGCAGGTTCAGCCAGAGGTCCACCCCCTGCACCAGGCGATGCGCCAGGTGCAGCTCGTAGTCCTCCATGAAGGCCACGCGCCCCTCGAGCCGCGCGTCGCGCGTGAAGCCGTACACCGTCCGGAGGACCTCCTTGCCGGGCGTGTCCGCGGGATGGGCCTTGCCGGCGAATATGATTTGCACCGGGCGCTGCGAATTCACCAGCAGCAGCCGCAACCGGTCGATGTCCCGGAAGAGCAGGTCGGCCCGCTTGTAGGTCGCGAAGCGCCGCGCGAACCCGATCGTCAGCACGTCGGGGTTGAGCAGCGTCCCGGCGCCGACCACGTGCGTCGCCTCCTTCCAGTGCCGCGCCCAGCGCCGCCGCGCCTCCTCGCGGATGAAGTTCATCAGGGTGACCTTGAGCCGCACGTGCGTCTGCCAGAGCGCCGCGTCGTCCAGCGCGTCCACCCCGGCCCAGGTGTCCGGCTCGATCATCCGGTACGGCCAGTCGGAGCCCAGCTGGCCGTCCAGCAGCTCGGCGATCTCGCGCGCCATCCAGGTTTCGGCGTGCACGCCGTTCGTGATGTGCGTGATCGGGACGCGGGCCGCGGCGCGGTCCGGCCAGAGCGGCGCCCAGATCTCCCGCGAGACGTCCCCGTGCCGCCGCGAGACGCCATTCACGTGCTTCGAGAGCCGGAGCGCGGCCACCGTCATGTGGAAGCGCCCGGGCTCTTCGGTAGGATGAGTGCCGATCTCGAAGAACGTTTCGCGGCTCACGCCCAGCGGCTCCCAGACCGGGCCGGCGCAGCGAGCCAGGTCCTCGAACGTGAAGGAATCATGGCCCGCCGGCACCGGCGTGTGCGTGGTGAAGATGCTGCGCGAGCGCACCTCGCGCATCGCGTCGTCGAACGGGATTCCGCCGGTCGTCAGTTCCCGCACACGCTCCACCATCATGAACGCCGCATGCCCTTCGTTGGCGTGCCATGCCGACGGCTCCACGCCCAGCGCCCGCAGCACGCGCACGCCGCCGACGCCGAGGATCCACTCCTGCCGCAGCCGGATCTCCGGCCCGCCGATGTACAGCTTGGCGGTGAGGTCCCGGTCCTCCTCATGGTTCTGTTCCAGGTTCGTATCGAGGAGGTAGACCGGCACCCGGCCCACCAGCATGCGCCAGGCCCCGATGTGCACGTCCCGGCCGCCGGTTTCGAGGCGCGTGAGCCAGGGCTCCCGGCTGGGGCCATGGACCCGCTCCAGCGGAGCGTTCCGGACGTCGAAGCGCTCGTCCGAATCCTCCTGCCAGCCGTCGAGCCGCAGCTTCTGGTCGAAGTACCCCTTCGTGTAGAACAGGCCCACGCCGACGAGCGGGACGCCGAGGTCCGACGCCGCCTTGCAGTGATCACCGGCCAGGATGCCCAGGCCGCCGGAGTAGATCGGCACCGAGTTGTGAAGCCCGAACTCGGCGCAGAAGTAGGCCACGGGGCGGTCGCGCGGGATGTCGGGGTAGCGCGCCGCGAACCAGGTTTCGAGCCAGTCCTGTTCGTGGCGGTACTCGGTCATCATCCGGTCGTACAGCGCCAGGAACCGCGGGTCACGCGCGCAGTCGCTGAGCCGTTCGGGGCTTACGCGGCGCAGGATGGCGATCGGGTTGTGGCGCGTCAGGTGCCAGAGCGAGGCGTCCAGCAGGTGAAAGACGCGCCGGGCATCACGCTTCCAGCTCCAGGAAACATTCGTCGCCACCTCGGCCAGCCCTTCGATGCGCTCGGGCAGGTACGGGAAGCGATTGCGGTCAATGGGCATAGGGGAGGAAAGCTAACCGGCGGCGGGCGGGAAGCGTGGAGCGTCGAGCGCCGAGCGCCGAGCGTCGACTGCGACGGGTTCCGGCGGACGCGGAACAGGAGCCGGAGCGCGAATCCTCGATGGGCCCGCTGAGTGCCCGAGCTCCGGGCGACGACCGAGGCCCTCGGCTCGCTGCGCTCTGCGCTGCACGCTCGGCGCTCAATGCCCCGTATGCATCTCCCGTTCGACCCGGGCATACCCGGCCTGTTCACCGGCACTCGACGTCACGAGCGACACCACGACCGCGATCAGGAAGGACAGCGGGATCGTGACCAGGGCCGGGTTGCGGAGCGGGAACAGGGCCGACTCGTGCTTGAGGATGTCCACCTGGATCGTCGGCGAGAGGTAGATCAGCGTGAGCGTGGTGGCGGTGCCGAGGACCATGCTCGCGACCACCCCGGCGGTGGTGCATCGGCGCCAGAAGATCGACAGCACCAGGGCCGGGAAGTTGGCGCTGGCGGCGATGGCGAAGGTGAGGCCCACCATGTAGGCCACGTTCTGTCCCTTGAAGGTGATGCCGAGCATGACCGCGACGACCGCCAGCACGACGGTGGCCGCGCGCGCCACGCGCAATTGCTCCTGCGGCGTGGCATGCCCGCCGCGCGCCACGTTCACCCACAGGTCGTGGGACAGCGCCGCCGCGCCGGAGAGGGTGAGGCCGGCCACGACGGCGAGGATGGTCGCGAACGCGACCGCGGCGATGAAGCCGAGGAAGGGCGTTCCGCCTAACGTCTCCGCCAGGAGCGGCGCGGCCATGTTCCCGCCGGCGTCCACGGCCCGGATCGCCTCCGGGCCCACCAGGACCATCGCGCCGAAGCCGAGCACGAAGGTCATGAGGTAGAAGAAGCCGATGAGGCCGGTGGCGTAGAAGACCGACGTGCGGGCCGCCCGCGCGTCGGGCACCGTGTAGAAGCGCATCAGGATGTGCGGGAGCCCCGCCGTCCCGAACATGAGCGCCATGCCGAGCGACACCGCGTCGAGCGGCCGGGCCACGAGCCGCCCCGGGGCGAGCACGCCGTCG
>JABWBJ010000188.1 GCA_013360595.1 Gemmatimonadaceae bacterium
GCCAGCGCGCGCGCCGCCCGCACCAGCTCGTCGCGGGCGCCGTACGAGATGAAGAGGTTCAGGATGAGCCGCCGGTTGCTCTCGGTGCGACGGACGACGGCCTCGACGGCGGCGCTCGCGGCGGGCGTGAGCCGGGTCAGGTCGCCCAGGACCCGTACCTGCACCCCCTTGGCGGCGAGTTCGTCCGCCTCGCGCCCGACGTACTCCACGAGGAGATCCATGAGCGCCTCGACCTCGCTGGCCGGCCGCTCCCAGTTCTCGCGGGAGAAGGCAAAGAGCGACAGATACGCCACGCCGGCCTCCACGGCGCCCTCGATGACCTCGCGGACCGCGGTCATGCCCGAGCGATGGCCGAGCACGCGTGGCAGCATGCGGACGCGCGCCCAGCGGCCGTTGCCGTCCATGATGACGGCGATGTGCCGGGGGACGGCGCCGTTCCGACGCACGTTCGCCAGCGGGTCCGGGGCGGCCTGCACGGAACGCGCTCCCGTCACACTTCCATGATCTCGTGCTCCTTGGCCTTCATGAGCGCGTCGATCTTCCCGATGTACTCGTCATGGATCTTCTGCAGGTCCTTCTCGGCGTGCTTCACGTCATCCTCGGAGACGCCGTCCATCTTCTTCAGGCGTTCACGGGCCTCGGTGCGCCAGTGGCGAATCCCGATCCGTCCTTCCTCGGCGAACTTGTGGACGATCTTGACCAGGTCGCGCCGCCGCTCCTCGTTCATCTGCGGCAACGGCACGCGGATCATCGCCCCCTGTGTGACGGGATCGAGCCCGAGCTCGGCCTCGCGAATGGCCTTCTCGATGGCCTTGATCTGGCTCTTGTCGAAGGGGGTGACGGTGAGGAGCCGCGGTTCCGGGGCGGCGACGTTGGCCACCTGATTCAGCATCATCTGCGTGCCGTAGATCTCGACGCGCACCGTGTCGAGCATGGCGGTGGTGGCCTTGCTCGACCGCACCGAAGCGAACTCGTGCTTCACGGAGTCGATGGCCTTGTCCATGTGGGCGCGCGCGTCCTTCAGGATCTGCTGGATGGTGCTCACTGGCGATGGTCTCCCTTCACGAGTGTGCCCACGCGCTCGCCGCGCACGGCCATCGCCACGGCGCCGGGGCGGTGGATGTTCAGAACGATCAGCGGCAGGTGGTTCTCCTTGCAGAGAGTGACCGCCGTCTGATCCATCACGCCCAGTTCCTCGAGCATGACGTCCCGGTAGCTGATCCGCTCATAGAACGTGGCATCGGGGTGCTTCTTGGGATCGGCCGAGTAGACGCCGTCCACGCTCGTGGCCTTGATGATGACGTCGGCCTTGATCTGAATGGCGCGCAACGCGGCGGCGGTGTCGGTCGAAAAGTACGGGTTGCCGGTGCCGCCGGCAAAGATGACGATCCGCCCTTTCTCGAAGTGGCGCAGGGCTCGCCGCCGGATGTACGGCTCGGCGAGTTCCTCCATGCGGATCGCGGTCATCACGCGGGTGTCGAGGCCGCGGCGCTCCATGACGTCCTGGAGCGCGAGGGCGTTGATGACCGTGCCGAGCATCCCCATGTAGTCGGCGGCGACCCGGTCCATTCCCATTTCGGCAAGCTGCCGCCCCCGGACCATATTGCCGCCGCCGATCACCATGCCGACGCCGACCCCCATATCGACGACCGCCTTGATCTCCTCGCAGAACCGGGCGATCCTCTCGAAATCGAAGCCGGTCCCCTTCTCGCCGGCCAGGGCTTCGCCGGAGAGCTTCAGCAGGATTCGGGAATACTGTGCGGGCACGGCGTAGGCGGTTGCGGGTTGCTGGTTCCTGCCTGCTGGGGCTGCCGCTGCTTGCTCGAGCTGGGGCTGGTGGCCGAGTGCTGGGTGCTGCCGCTGATGCTGGGGCTGGGGCTGGAGCTGGAGCCGGTGCTGGAGCTGGAACTGGGCGCCCTCGCTCTCAGCACTCGGCCACCAGCACCAGCATGCAGCAGGAAGCCACCAGCCACCAGCGTCATTCCCCCATCCTGTACCGGACGAACCGGCGGAGCGTGAGTGGGCCGCCGGCGGCCTTCGAGGCCTCGTCGACCAGATGCTGGATGGTCTTCGACTCATCGCGGACCCACGGCTGCTCGAGGAGCGTCACCTCGGAGAAGTACTTCCGGATCTGGCCCTCCACGACCTTGCCGACGATCGTTTCCGGCTTCCCCTCGGCCAGGGCCTTCTCATGAAAGATGCGGCGCTCGCGCTCCACGAGATCGGCCGGCACGTCCTCGCGCCGAACCGCCTCGGGGACGCGCGGAACGCCGGCCGCCACGTGCTCGGCCACCGTCTTCGCGAGGTCCTGCGCCGGCGCCCCGGCGGGGCCGGCGATCTCCACCATCACGGCCACGCGGCCGTTGTGGTGGATGTACGTGCCTAACGTACCATCCGTCGCCAGGCGGGCGTACCGGCGCAACACCACGTTCTCTCCGGTCCTGGCCGAGGTCTCGGTCACCTTGTCCAGCACCGTCTTCCCCTCGAACGGCCTGGCGAGGAAGGCCCCACCCGCCGCGTCGGCGACGATTCCGTCAAACGACGTGTCGGCGAGCAGCGCCCGGCCGAGGGCGTCCGCCACGGCGACGAACTCCTCGTTCCGGGACACGAAATCGGTCTCCGAGTTCAACTCGAGCATCGCGCCCGACTTCCCGTCGGGAGCCAGCAGGCAGACGATGCGCCCCTCGGAGGCGACCCGGCCCGCGCGCTTCTCCGCCTTGGCGATCCCCGCCTTCCGCAGGTTCTCGATCGCGAGGTTGATGTCGCCGTTGGCGGCGATCAGCGCGTTGCGGCAGTCCATCATGCCGGCTCCGGTTCGCTGGCGGAGCTCCTGGACATCCCTGGCGCTGGGCTTGTAGTCGGTCATGGTCATGGTCGGGACTCGTGAATCGTGAATCGTGAATCGTGATGGACGCGGAGGACGTGCGCTCCGCTGCGTGAAAAAAGCGCCGTCGCTCGGGCCGACGGCGCTTCGGTACTGCTACCGATCGCTCATGATCCTGGGATCATGTCCGGCCCTTGTGCGGTGCGGCCGGAGTCCGCTGCCCGAAAGCTATTCGCCTCCCTCATCCGCGGCGTCCCCCGGTTCCCCGGTCTCGGCGCCGTCCGCTTCGCCCTCCCCGCCCGGCTTGCGGCGCGCGGCGATGGCCTCCGGCTTGGCGCGGCGGCGGCGCGGGCGGCGACGACGACGCCGTTCCTCGTCCCCACCGGCCGCGGCCGGTTCGAGACCACGGTCGGAGCTGTACGTGCTCTCCTCGGCCTCCTCTTCCACCGTGCGGACCGGCGCCTCACGACGCGCCTCGGCAATGGCCTCGGCGAGGAATCGCGTAATGAGCTCCACCGACCGGATGGCGTCGTCGTTCCCCGCGATCGGGACCGTGATCAGGTCCGGATCGGCGTTGGTGTCGACGATGGCCACGATGGGGATCCCCAGCTTGTTGGCCTCCGAGACGGCGATGCGCTCCTTCCGCGAGTCGATCACGACCAGGAGCCCGGGGGGGCGCCCCATGTGCTTGATGCCCTGGAGGTACTTGCTGAGCTTGTCGCGCTGCCGCGTGAGCAGCAGCTGTTCCTTCTTCGTGTAGTTCTCGAACTCGCCCCCCGCCTCGGTCCCCGCCTCGAGCTCCTTGAGCCGCCGGATCTGCTTCTTGATGGTCTGGAAATTGGTGAGCAGACCGCCCAGCCAGCGCTCGGTGACGAACAGCGACCCGCTCCGCTCCGCCTCGCCGCGCACGATGGCCGCGAGCTGCCGCTTGGTGCAGACGAAGAGGATGTTGTCGCCGCGGAGCACGACCTCGCGCACGAGCTTCTGGGCGAGCTCGATCTGCCGCAGCGTCTTCTGCAGATCGATGATGTGAATGCCGTTGCGCTCGGCGAAAATGAACCGGCGCATCTTCGGGTTCCACCGGCGCGTCTGGTGGCCGAAGTGAACGCCGGCTTCAAGGAGCTGTTCGAGAGTGGGCTGCATTGCGTGTGAATCGTGAGTGGGTTGGGACGTCCGCTTCCGTCACCGCCTCCATCGACCGGCGACTGCCGGCACCCCTGGAGGCTCGGGGAGCGTGAGGGATGGTGTTTCGCGACCGGTGACTCGTGACCCGGCACTGCGGGACTCGCCGCGCCGGCTGGCCGAATCACGAGTCATGAGTCACTTGCTTTACCGCTTGCTGAACTGGAACCGCTTCCGGGCGCCGGGGCGTCCTGGCTTCTTGCGTTCGACCGCGCGGGCATCGCGGGTCAGGAGGCCGAGGTCCCGCAGCTTGCGCCGGTGCGTCTCGTCGACCTTGAGGATCGCCCTGGCCGCGGCGAGCCGCAGCGCGCCGGCCTGCCCCGACTGCCCGCCGCCTTCGAGATGCGCCTTGACATCCCACCGGCCCAGCGTGTCGGTCGCCGTGAACGGCTGCTGGATCGCCGACACCAGCGCCGGCCGCGGGAAGTAGTCGCCTAACGTCCGGCCGTTGACGTCCCACTTGCCCGACCCGGGACGCAGGTAGATACGGCAGACCGCTTCCTTGCGGCGCCCGATCGCGTGAATGATGTCCGCCATTACTCGCTCGTTGTCCTGATGGTCAGCGCCGTCGGCTGCTGCGCCGCGTGCGGATGCTCGGCGCCCGCGTACACCCGCAGCTTGCGCCGCAGCCCCTCACGGGCCAGGGTCGTCTTGGGCAGCATCCCGTACACTGCCTTCTCGATGATCCGCTCCGGGTGACGGGCCAGCATCGCCGCATACGGCGTGTGCCGCTCGTGCCCCATGTACCCGGTGTGGGTGAAGTACCGCTTCTGCTCCGCCTTCCGCCCCGTGACCACCACCTTGGCGGCGTTGATGACGATGACGTTGTCTCCGGTGTCCATGTGCGGCGTGAACACCGGCTTGTGCTTGCCGCGAATGATCTTCGCGATCTCTGAAGCCAGACGCCCAAGCACCTGCCCTTCGGCGTCGACCACGAACCACTTGTGCTCGACCGTGCTGGGGGTGGCGGTATAGGTCTTCATGACGGGAGGTGCGCCCTGGTGACACTCGCCGGACGATCATGATCGATCGCCCCGAATTTGACAGAACTTCAACATAGACAGGCAGTTAGGGGGTGTCAACGGGGACCGAGTTGGGAGTTGGGAGTTGAGAGATGAGAGTTCAGAGCCGCAGCGGGGACGCCGGCCCGCCCTCGCCGGCCTCCCTCACTTCCCAGCCGGCGTGGCGACCAGTTCCACGAGCACGGCGCCCTTCTCCACTGCCTCGCCCGGACGAACGCGTACCGGGCCCACCACCCCGTCGACCGGCGCCTTGAGCTCGTTCTCCATCTTCATCGCCTCCATCACCACCAGCGGGGTGCCGGCCTGCACGCGGTCACCCTCCTGCACCGCGATCCGCACGACGAGGCCGGGCATCGGGGCCACGAGCCGCGCCGGGCCGGCAGCC
>JABWBJ010000189.1 GCA_013360595.1 Gemmatimonadaceae bacterium
CGGCTGCGAGAGCGTGAGGTTCGCATCCACAGCGCCATCACAGCCGGGTTGGCGATGGCCGTTGGCGTCCTGTTTCTGCTGAACTACGGTTCATTTATCATGGCGCGGGTCGGCGTCAGCACCAGTGCCTGGGGGCTGCGTTGCTTCACGTCGATGCGCGCGAGAATGGCGGCGATGTCACAGACGCTCCGCCGTCAACACAGCCACTCAAAGCCTATTACTGGCCCGACGATTCCAACAACGATTGGATCAGGAGCGGCGGCGGCTACCGCACGCCGCTGACCACCGCGCGCGGGAGCAACCCACCGAGGGGAAGGCCGAGGTGCGGGTCAGGGCCGAGGCTGTTTCGATTGGCCGTGGTGAGCCAGAGCCGGCCGCCGGGGGCGAGCACCCGTCGCGCTTCGGCGACCACCGCCGAAGCCGGCGGCACGTTCTCGATCAGCGACTCCGACGCGATCACGCCGACGCTCCCATTTCCGAATGGGAGGGCCGTCGCACCGGCGCAAAGCAGCGGCACCGAGCGCCCGCGTTCGCGGAGTCGTGCCGCGGCCAGCACCAGCCATCGGAGACCGACGTCGACGCCGATCGGCTCGATGCCGGCTTCATGAAGCGCCAGCAGCAGAGGTCCGGTGCCGCACCCCACGTCCACGGCGGAACGAGGGAGGGGCGATCCGGGGGACATGCCGATCCAGTGAGCGAGCACGGCCCGGGCGCGATCGGCCGCCGCGAGCGTTCCGGCGATGAACCGCCGGGCCTGAGCCGGCGGCACGCGAAGGTTCGTCGCGTAGTACGCCTCGAGCGCCGCACGGAATCCATCGGCGAGGGCCCGTTCGTGGAGTCTCGTCGCGGCGCGGAGATCCTCCTCCGCGGACAGGTACGGATCCGTGGCGACGTTCCCGCGCAGGTCGGGGATGCCGACACGCACGGGCCAGCGCGACTCACACCGCGGGCACTCCAGGCGTTCGACATCGTCTGGCGAAGGCGGCGCCGGGCGCAGCCCCGCGTGGCATCGAGGACAGGCCAGGGGTGGGTCCGGATCCGGGACGGTGTCGAGACGGTGAGCGTACGGCACGGAAGAAACGTGTGAGCCGTCGATGTCCCCGGGCAATGTGGTACTTTGTCCGCTGTGATTCCTTCCTGTCGCGCCGGACGGCTGTCGCACAGCGCAGCAACTGATGGCTGACCTTCGCACGCTGCGCAGTTTCGCCGGCCTGGCGGGGGGCGAGACCGTGGCCCGCCTCCTGGCGTTCATCGCCACGCTCGTCGTGGCGCGCCGGCTCGGGCCGGAGCTCTACGGCGTCATCACCGTCGCGTCCGGGATCCTGCTGTACCTCACGCAGGTGGCGGACGGCGGTATCGAACTCTCGGGAGTGCCGGTCGTGGCGCGCCGGCGGGAGGATCTCACCGCGCTGGTGTCGGCGACGCTGACGGCCCGGATCGTCCTGGCCGTCGCGCTGTCCGCGATCACGGCTGTCGTCGGCGTGACGCTCGCGCCGCAGCCTGACGGCGCGGTGCTCGCCGCGTACGCACTGGGCCTCGTGTTCGTCGGCGCCGGGACCCGCTGGGTGTTCCTCGGGCTGCAGGCCACGGGGTGGGTGGCGTTCGCCCGAATCTCGGGGGAACTCGTCGCGCTGGCGGTCGTCGTGCTGGCGGTGCAGGGTCCGGCTGACCTCGCGGTCGTTCCGATCGCGACGGTGCTCGGCGCCGGCGTGGCGGCCACGGCGATGTTCGGAGGACTGACGCGGCTCGGGGTCCGGCCGCGCGTGAGCCGGCACTGGGCCCTCGGCCGCGAGATGTTCGAGCGCGGGCCGCGTCTCGTGGGATTCACGCTGCTCGGCCTGATCCTGTTCAACGCGGACCTGATCTACCTGCGCCTCGTGTCCGGCGAGCGCGAGGCCGGGCTGTATGCGGCCGCGTACACGTTCATCGCGTTCGCCGCCAACCTGTCCGTGGCCTGGGCGCACAGTGTCCTTCCGGCGATCGCCCGGTCGCCGGCCGGCTCCATGGAGCGGAATGCCGTATACGCGCGGGCGCTGGCGCTGAGTTTCTGGGCGGCCGTGCCGCTGGCGGTGGGCGGTGCCGTGGTGGCCGCGCCGCTCATGACGCTCGTGTTCGGCGAGGCGTTCGGCGCGTCGTCCGGCACGCTCGTGGTGCTGCTCGGCGCCGTGCCGGTGGCCGCGCTCCGCGAGGTGATCACCGCCGGGTTGATCGCCTCTCCCGGTGGCGAGCGTCAGTTGATCAGGATCAACGCGGTCAGCGCCGCCATGAACGTCGCCGTACTCGTGCCCGTGGTACCGCGATTCGGGGCTCTCGGGGCGGCGGCCGTCACAGTGCTGACGGAACTGGTGCGGCTGGCCATGGCCCTCCGGGCGGCACGGCGCGCCGGATTCACCGGCCTGCCCTGGGGCCGCTTCCTCCGGCCGGTTGCGGCGGCGGCGCTCATGGGAGGCGGCCTCCAGCTCCTGGCAGGGGTGCACGTCGTGGTCCAGGTGAGCGCCGGCGTGCTACTGTACACCGTCGGTTTGTGGGTGACCGGGGGACTCCGATTCCGCTCGTCGCCGATTCCCCGCCTGGAGATCTGATGCGTTCGCTCCGCATCTGCATGTTCACGACGTTCTACCCCCCGTACTCGTTCGGTGGGGACGCCATCGGCATCCAGCGGCTGTCGAGGGCGCTGGTCCGCCGTGGCCACGAAGTGACCGTCGTGCACGACGTGGATGCGTTCGAGGTGTTGCGCCGCGACCCGGGGCCCGCCCGCCGCCCGGATCTCGATTCCGATGAAGGGGTGTCGGTCGTACGGCTGCGCAGCGGCGTCGGCGCGCTCTCGCCGCTGCTCACGCAGCAGCTCGGCCGCCCCGTCTTCAACGGCCGCCGGATCGGGAAGTTCGTCAGGCAGGGCGCGTTCGACGTCGTCAACTTCCACAATGTGTCGCTCGTCGGGGGGCCGGGCCTCTTCCGGCTCGCCGACGGGGCGGTCACCCTCTATCTGGCCCACGAGCACTGGCTGGTCTGTCCGATGCACGTCCTGTGGCGCCACGGGAAGGAGCGCTGCGAGGAACCACAGTGCCTGCGCTGTACGCTCCACTACCGGCGTCCGCCCCAGCTCTGGCGCATGACCGGCCTCCTCGAGCGCGAGATGGCCCACGTGGACGCCGTCGTGGCCATGAGCGAGTTCAGCCGCGACCTCCACCGCGCCCGCGGGTTCGCCCGGGAGATGGAGGTGCTCCCGTACTTCCTGCCGGATCCGGACGAGGCCGGTCCGCCGGTCCCCGACGGGACCTCCCCCCATGGGCGCCCCTATTTCTTCTTCGCGGGGCGGCTGGAACGCATCAAGGGCCTTCAGGACGTGATCCCCGTGTTCCGGGACTACCGCGAGGCCGACCTGGTCGTGGCGGGGGACGGCGACTTCGCGGACGAGCTCCGGGCCCAGGCGGGCGGGCTGGCCAACGTCCGCTTCCTGGGCCGCGTGCGGCCGGAGGACCTGAGCCGGTACTATCGGCACGCCGTCGCGACCCTGGTCCCGTCGGTGTGCTATGAGACGTTTGGAATCGTCTTAATTGAGGCGTTCCGGGAGGGGACGCCGGTCATCGCCAGACGGCTCGGCCCGTTCCCCGAGATCGTGGATCGATCGGGGGGTGGGGAGCTCTTTCACACCAGCGAGGAACTCGTTACAGCCATGCGCCGCCTGCAGGACGATCCCGGACACCGCGCCCGGTTGGCGCAGTGCGGGTATCGTGGCTTCGTCGAGCGATGGAGCGAGAGCGCGGTGATCCCGCAGTATCTCGACATCGTCAGGCGGGCCGCGGTCCGTCGCGGGCATCGGCGGGTGCTGGATGTGCTCGGGGAGGGGGGTGCGTCATGAACGTTCTTGTCACGGGCGGTTGCGGCTTCATCGGGTCGCACCTCGCGGAGCGGCTTCTCGAGCGCGGCGACCGCGTGCTGGTGCTCGACGACCTGTCGACCGGGAGCATGGACAACATTGCTCACCTCGTCGGCCGGCCCGGCTTCTCGTACCGGATCGGTTCGGCGCTCGACCGGCCGCTCGTCACCGAACTGGTGGACCGGGCCGACGTGACCGTCCACCTGGCGGCGGCGGTCGGTGTGCGCCTCATCGTCGAACGCCCGGTTCATACCATCGAGACCAACGTCGGGGCCACGGAGGCCGTGCTCGCGGCGGCCGCCAAGAAGCAGAAGCCGGTCATCGTGGCGTCGACGTCGGAGGTGTACGGGAAGTCCACGACGGTGCCGTTTCGCGAGGACCAGGATCTGCAGCTCGGGCCGACGTCTCACTCGCGCTGGGCCTACGCGTGCTCCAAGGCGCTCGACGAGTGGCTCGCCCTCGCGTACTCGCACGAGAAGGGCGTGCCGGTGATCGTCGTTCGCTTCTTCAACACCGTGGGACCGCGCCAGACTGGCCGGTACGGCATGGTGCTGCCGTCCTTTGCCCGCCAGGCGCTGCGCGGGGAACCGATCACGGTGTTCGGCACGGGCGACCAGTCGCGCTGCTTCGGTCACGTGAAGGATGCGGTCGAAGGGCTCCTGCGCCTCATGGACACGCCGGCAGCGGTCAACGAGGTCTTCAACATCGGGTCCACGGAAGAAACGACCATTCGCCGGCTCGCCGAACGCGTTCGCGACGCGGCCGGCAGTAAATCCGAGATCGTGACGGTGCCGTACTCCGAAGCGTATGCGGCCGGCTTCGAGGACATGCTGCGCCGGGTACCGGACGTCACGAAACTGGAACGGGTGACCGGGTTCCGGCCGCGCACGAGCCTGGACGACATCGTGGCCGACGTGGTCGAGGACCAGCGGCGGCGGCTGCCGGCCAGCGCGCCCATGACGCGCCGGGCCCAGGCGGCGTCCTGAGCCGGCCGGATGCGTGGCATCCTCATGTACCACTCCGTCGACTCCTCGGGGTCGGCGATCTCGGTGTCCGACGAGCAGTTCAGCCGCCACGTGCGGTTCCTGGCCAGCGGCCGGGTCCGGGTCGTGCCACTGGCGGATCTGCCGTCCGTGCCTGACGACGAGGACGCCGTGGCGCTGACCTTCGACGACGGCTTCCGGAACTTCGCGAGCACGGCAGCCCCGATGCTGGCAGATGCAGGGCTCCCGGCTACGGTCTTCGTGGTCTCGGGCGCAGCCGGGCGCGACAATGCCTGGGGCGGGGCGGCCGCTCCGGAGATCCCCGTGCTTCCCCTCATGTCGTGGGACGAGATCGCGAGCGTCGCCACGGCCGGCTTCGAGATCGGGGCCCACACCCGAACCCATGCCGACCTGACCCGCCTTCCAGCGGCGAAGGCCGAGGAGGAAATGGCCGGGGGCGCCGACGACATCGCCGCCCGCCTGGGGCGCCGGCCGCTCCGGTTCGCCTACCCCTACGGCGCCACCAGCCCTGCCGTCGCC
>JABWBJ010000190.1 GCA_013360595.1 Gemmatimonadaceae bacterium
GGCGGCGGCGCGGGGCGGGTGCCGCCGGCTTCTCCTGGCGCAACCGCTTCTCCCGCTCCCACCGCAGGCGGGCCCGGGCGACCTGGTCATCGGAGAGTTGGCTGATCGGGCTGCGGACGGGAACGTCCATTTTCCGCAGGAGGTCCATGACCTCCTCCGTCGGAATGCCGAACTCGCCGGCCAATTCGTTGACCCGCACCTTGCTCAACCGATCCTCCTTGCCCCCTGCCTGGCGGGCGCGCCTTTCGCGCCACGCCGTTCGCCCTCTTCGGGCACTCCTTCCTGAACCAGCACCTGCCGAACGCCCCGGGCCAGCGCCGGATCCAGGATCCCGACCACCGCCGCAGCGCCCTTCCCCACGGATGAACCTAACGCCGTGGCCTCCGGTCCACGAACTACCCGCACCCCGATGGCGCCGAGGAGCGGCTCGATCTTCTTCCGGCTGTTCGGCGAGGCGTCGCTTGCCACAACCGCCAGGGCCAGTCGCCCCCGTCTCGCCGCCACCCGGACCTGCTCCACCCCGATGACCACGGTTCGGGCCCGCGCTCCAAGGCCGAGGAGGCCGAGGAGGCGCCGAGCCGCCGCCTGGTTCATCTCACCGCCCGCCATCGTCCCCCGCGTCGGCGCCGGCGCCGTCCTCCTCGCCTTCTTCCGTCAGCTCATCGATGATCGCCATGATCCGATCGGCTTCCTCAGGCGCAATCCCGGGGAACTTCAGGAAGTCCTCCCGCTCCAGGTCGATGATGTCGTTCAGCGTCCGGAAGCCGGCTTCCTCGAGGACGGCGACGGTGGCCAGCGGCATGCCCTCGATCTCCGAGAGGCGGACGTCGGCGATGTCGGTCTCCTCGGGCAGCGGCGCGAAGACCGGCCCGTCGCTCCGCTCCATCCACTCGCGGCTCGAGTAGAGATCGATCTTCCACCCGGTCAGCTCGGAGGCCAGACGCACGTTCTGGCCGTTCCGGCCGATGGCCAGCGAGAGCTGGTCCTCGTCCACGATGGCCTGGATCGTCCGCGTGGCGTGGTCCGAATGCACGCGCGCCACTCGCGCCGGCGCGAGGGCCAGCTTGGCGAACCGCTCCGGATCCGACGACCACGGCACGATGTCGATGCGCTCCCCGTTCAGTTCGTTCACGACGGCCTGCACGCGAGACCCCTTGAGGCCGACACATGCCCCCACGGGGTCGATCGAGTCGTCCCGGGAGAAGACCGCGATCTTCGTCCGGCTCCCGACTTCGCGGGCCGCGGCGCGGATCTCCACGATGCCCTGCTGCATCTCCGGCACCTCGAGCCGGAAGAGCGCCTGCACGAACATCGGATCGCCCCGGCTCAGGATGAGACGCGGCCCCTTGGGGGTCTCCTCCACGCGCTTCAGGCAGGCCCGGATCGGGTCGCCCTGGTGGAAATGCTCGCGGTGGTTCTGCTCGCGGTAGGGGATGATCGCCTCCGCCTCGCGGAACTTGTTGAGCATCACGACCAGTTTGCCGCGCTCGATCTGCTGGACCTCGCCGGAGAGCAGCTCGCCCACACGATTCGTGAACTCGTCGCGAATCTTCGAACGCTCGCCCTCGCGGACGCGCTGGATGATCCGCTGTTTGGCCGCCTGGACGGCACTCCGCCCGAACTCGGCAAAGTCCACGGGGATCTCCATCACGTCGCCGGGCTGGAACTCCGGATCCTCATAGCGGGCCTCCTCGACCGAAATCTCGCGGCCCGGATCCGTCACTTCCTCGACCACCGTCTTGAGGAGGACGATGTTGATCTTGCCGTTCCGCTCGTCGATCTCGACCTCGGCCTGGACCGTGGGCCCGTGCTTCTTCGCCAGGGCGGCATGAATGCCGTCCTGCAGCAACCCGTGCAGCTCGGTGCGATCGATCTGCTTCGAGTTGGTGAGTTCGCGAATCGCGCTCAGGATTTCAGCCGAACCAATCATCGCTTGCCCTCTGTGTCCCAGCGGAAGACCAACCGCGCTTCCTTCACGTCCGCCAGGGGGACCCGGTGCTCGTGACCGCGCGGCTCGCGCATCAACGCCACCGGAACCCCCGATGAATCGTCCACGCCCAACACCTGCACCTCCAGCCGTCCGCCAAGCGACGGCGCCAGCACGCTCGCCATCCGGCCGGCAAAGCGCCTCCAGTCGGCCGCGTGTCTCAGCGGCCGCTCCACGCCCGGCGACGACACCTCCAGCACGTAGTTGTCGCCCACCATCCCGGACGCATCCAGCCGTGGCTCGAGCGCCCGGGATACCAGTGCACAGTCATCGACGCTGATTCCGGTCCCGTCACGGCGGTCGATCCGCACGTCCAGCAACGGACGGCGTCCCGTGCCCCCCTTCCGGAACTCGATCAGGTCGAAACCGAGCCCCTCAACCTCTTGTCTGACAAAGCCTTCCAGCGCGTGGTTCATGTTTTCAGCGAGGTAGGGCTCCAAGAACAAAAAAATGTGGGGACCTTCCCCACATTCCAAAGCGCTACCCGGAATTCTCCAGCGGACGGGGAATCTACTCCCCGCCGTGTCGCCCTGCAACGGGGACGGCGGGATACCGCTTTCCCCCCTCGGCGAGTGCGCGCAGCTTCCGCGGTGTGGACGGCACGGCGGCGGATCAGCCGATCCGGATCACGCCCACCTGGCGCCCCGCATCTCCACCGCGATGAGAGTAGAACCGGTCGTTGTGGCATCGCGTGCACCAGTCGCTGATGCTGATGGCGGCCACGAGGTCGCGAACGGAGTTCGCAATGGCGGCGCGGAGATCAATCGGCCGCGGCGACGCCACGCGCGCTCCCGACACGGCGAAGTGGACCTCAGGTCCCACCTCGTAACACGCACCGCAGATCGCGGGGCCGAGGTGGACGCGCACGGCGCGGGCATCGTACCCCAGGGCGGCGACCCGGTCGATCGCCTGGCGCGTGATGCCGGCCGCCGTGCCCTTCCACCCGCTATGGAGCACGCCGGCGAGACCGTCGGGATGCGCCAGGAAGACCGGAACGCAGTCCGCCAGCGTGACCGCCATGGCGGTTCCTGCCATCGCGCTCAGGTGTCCGTCTGCCCCGACGGCGTCCCGCAACCAGCCGGACCAGCCGCCGTCGTGGACGAGGATCCGGTCGCCATGCACCTGGTGCGCGCAGGCGAGTCGCGCGGCGCCGAGCGCGCCGGCGAGACCGATCCAGCGCGCGTAGACCTCGCCAGCCGGCTCGTGGCCGCCGAGATTGAAACTGCCCGCCTGACGAGTGGTGGTGAAGGCCGTGACCCCGAGGGCGTCGAACCCGGGGACGACCTCCGAGGGAGGAAGCGGCGTCGGTTGGCTCACGGGCGGGTGAACGGGAGCGGGCGTCCGGCGTCCTGTGTCCGGTATCCTATTTCCCCGCCTCCTCGACCCTCGTGATGCTGGCGCCGAGCGCGTTCAGGCGCTGATCGATACGCTCATAGCCGCGTTCGATCTGGCCGGCGTTGTGGATCGTGCTCGTTCCGTCGGCGCACATGGCCGCGAGCAGCATCGCCATGCCGGCCCGGATGTCGGGAGACTCCACCCGCGCCCCGCGGAGCGCCGACGGACCCGCCACCAGCACCCGGTGCGGATCGCACAGGACGATGCGCGCCCCCATGGCGATCAGCTTGTCCACGAAGAACAGCCGCGACTCGAACATCTTCTCGTGCATGAGGACGAGGCCGCGGCACTGCGTGGCCGTGACGATCGCGATCGACATGAGATCCGCCGGGAAGGCCGGCCACGGCTGGTCCTCCAGCTTGGGGACGTGGCCGCCGAGGTCGGACCGGATCTCCCGGGGCTGGTCGGCGGGGACGATCAGATCCTCGCCGTCGACCTCGCAGACGATGCCGAGCCGCTCGAATCCCATCCGGATCATGCGGAGGTGCTGGAGGCCGGCGCGCACGATTCGCAACGGCGACCGCGTGACCGCGGCCAGGCCGATGAAGGACCCCACCTCGATATGATCCGGGCCGACCCGGTGCGTGGCCGCACCTAACGACGCGCCGCCATGGATCGTCATCGTATTCGTGCCGATCCCCTCGATCGAGGCCCCCATGGCCACCAGGAAGCGGGCCAGGTCCTGCACGTGCGGCTCGCTCGCCGCATTCCGGAGCACCGTGGTCCCCAGCGCCGCCACCGCCGCCATGAGCGCGTTCTCCGTCCCGGTGACCGATGGTTCGTCGAGGAAGACGTCGGCCCCACGGAGCGCGCCGGCCCGGAACTCGTAGCGCTCACCGGCCGTGACCGACGCGCCGAGCTGCTCCAGGGCGAGGAAGTGCGTGTCCACGCGGCGGCGCCCGATGACGTCCCCGCCGGGGGGAGGCAGGACGACGTGGCCGCAGCGCGCCAGCATTGGCCCCGCGAGGAGGATCGACGCCCGGATGTTCGCGCAGAGCCCCGGATCGAGCTCCTCCACCCGGACCTCACGCGCCTCGATCTCGAGCGTATTGGTCGCGCGCCACTCGGCGGCCGCCCCGACCGACCGGACCAGTTCGACCAGGGTCTCGGTGTCGCGGATTCTCGGGACATTGTGCAGAGTCACCCGATCCCGGGTGAGCAGCGACGCCGCAATGATGGGAAGGGCGGCGTTCTTGTTCCCCGCCGGTTCGATGGAGCCCTGGAGCGGTCGCGAGCCCTCGACGACGTACTTGATGGATGACATTGGGCGGGTGGCGGTCGGCGAAAGATGGTCGCCGACCGTGCGTATCTTCAAGCCATCGCTTGACTTCGGTTTTCTCCGCGGGTTACGATCACGTTCCGCCCTCCGCGGCCCCGGCCGCAGCGGCCTGCCGCGGCGAACACCATGATTCGCAGCGGCGCCGTTCCCTGACCTCCCATCGGCGTTCACCGGAGCCCCCATGAGCCTCGTCGACCCGCTCGGGCTGTCGCTGATGATCCAGGACACCGTGGTGATGATCCCGGCGGCAGTCGATCGCACCGTCTGGGAAAACCTCGCCGCCGGTGGCCAGCTTGCGGTCTCCGTGGTGGTGCTGGTGCTTCTGGCCGCGGTGGTGGTGGTGCTCGTCGCCCTCCGGAAGAGCGTTCAGGAACTCACCCGGCTGCTCCATTCCTCCTACGGCGACATCTCGGCGGCGGCCCACTCGGTCCGCAACGTGGCCGAGGACGTGCGGGGGATCACGCAGTCGGTGAAGACGGACGTTGGCGCCGTGAGCGAGACGATCCGCCACGTGAACCGCGGGGTCCGGCGGGCCGTCCGGCGGGCCGAGGCAAGGCTGCGCCGGTTGGACGCGCTGGTGGGGGTGGCCCAGGAGGAGGCCGAGGACTTCGTGCTGTCGTCGGCGTCGGCGCTGCGCGGCGTCAGGATGGGGGCGAACGCCTTGCGCCGGACCTTCCTGGTGGCGCGCCGGCGCGGGCTCAAGCGGAAGAAACGCCGGCCGATCCGGCA
>JABWBJ010000191.1 GCA_013360595.1 Gemmatimonadaceae bacterium
CACCTTCAAAGGCTCCCTGTTGCGTGCGGATGCCCGCCCACACCGCCGGGATGGCGATCGCGGCGCCGGAGAGGAGGTTCCCCATGGTCTCGAGGCGGCTCGCGCCGCCGGCCCGGGCGGCGAGCGTGAGCACCGCCTGCAGAATCTCGAGGAAGACGGCGCCGAAGAAGAAGAGCGGCAGGGCCCGCGCCCCGACACGGGCGCGCTGCAGCGACACGCGCAGGAAGTACTCGCGCTGCGGCGCCAGTCGCTTCCGATGGTAGTACGTGGCCAGTGCGTCCATGGCGGCGGGCTCCGGTGGTGTCGCCTCCGGCGTCGTCGCAATCCCGGCCACCTCGCTCTGTCCGGCAATGGCGAGGATGTCCTCGTAGCGCATGGCGCGGACGCGCTCGACCTCGGCCTGCACCCGAGCCTCCCACGCCTGCCGGTCGACCGGATCCGGGCTCCAGATGAGCGGGTCCAGCAGGTGGACGAATTTCGCGGAGCGGAGCTGTTCGGCGCGGCAGCGCTCGAGGAGCCAGTTCTCGTGCCGGTAGGCGAACAGGCCTCGCAGCACCGCGGCCGCGGTGGCCACCAGGGCGACGACCTGGGCAAAGAAGAACGCGTCCGCGACGGTCCCTGCCGCCAGGACGGTCGCGACGAGATTGCCGATCGAGAACAGGATCGACAGGATGCCGCAGACGGTGGCCCACATCGTGATGACCCTGAAGGACCGCTGGTGCGCGATGGCCTTGCGGTCCGCCCCGTCGAAGGCGGTCGCCACCGTCGCTCCGAGGAAGTCGAGGGCGGAGCGGAGCGCGGGCGTCGAGGCGACCGCCTCCAGGTCGTCGGCCGTATCGCGCACCTCGGACGGGGACGGGGACGGGGGCGGGGGCGCCGGCGCGGCGGTGGTCATGGTTCGGCGGCCGAGTCCGGCGGCAGGATGCGGTAGCCGAGCGCGACGATCGCCCGGAGGGTCTCGAGGGCGGCGTTCCGGTCGTACTGGCGCTCGTCCTCGGAGAGCTCATCATAGGAAACGAGCGACGGGTGCAGACGGCGCTGGTCGTCCCGCGCCGGACCGTACCGCCACCCGTCGGCCAGCCGTTGCCGCTGCCAGACGGCATGCGCGTGCCGGGCAAGGGTTTCGGTCAGGGCGAGCAGGTCCGCCGGCAGTTCGACGTGGCGGGTATCGACGGGGTCGGGAGCGGGCATGCGGGAGACGAAGCCGTGCCGGGCAATGATGCGGTGGCGGGGCGACTTTCGCTACCACCCGGCTCCGGTGGAACCCGCCGGTCCCGCCGGCGTAGTTAGGCGAGGCCGGACGCGAGGATGGCGGATCGCCCGATTGCCGATTCGACGCGGCACGGCCATCATGACCACGAGGTCGTCGGCCGGACCGTCCACCGAAACTCCCGGAGGTACCCGTGCGCAGAATGATGCTGGCCCTGACACTGCTCCTCGCGGCCGCGCCCCTGGCCGCGCAGTCGAATCCGCAGACCCGCGAGGGATTCTGGATCAGTTTCGGATTCGGGTACGGATCGCTCGGCTGTGAGGGATGCGACGAACGCGAGTCGGGCACAAGCGGGTATCTCCGCCTGGGAGGAACGCTCAGCCAGCGTCTTCTGATCGGCGGCGAGGTGAACATGTGGAGCAAGTCGGCGGGAGGGGCTACCCTCTCGGTCGGCAACATCGGACCGGTGCTCTACTTCTACCCGAACCCGATGGGCGGACTGTTCCTCAAGGGCGGGCTCGGCATGGCGCAGATCGACCTCGACGTCGGCGCCTTCCAGGGGACCGACACCGGCGTGGGGGTGACCCTGGGCGTGGGCTACGACGCGCGCGTGGGCCGCAACTTCGCGCTGACGCCGTACTTCGACCTGCTGTCGAGCAGCTTCGACGGCGGCACGCTCAACACCGTGGCGTTCGGGCTGGGCTTCACCTGGCCGTAACGGACAGACCGGGCCCACCGCATTGAATCGACGGGCCGGGTGACGTATCGTCTCCGGGTACGATCCGGAGGCTCTCATCGTCGCTCGGCCCGTTCGCACGGCTGCGCTGGTCGTCATGGCCGGACTCGTCGCGCCCGCCACTGCGCGAGCCCAGTCGGCCGCCGACACGGCCTCGGTCCAGGCATTCTACCAGCGGTGGTTCGGGTCGCTGGCGCAGGGGCCGGATCGTTATGCGGGATTCTATGCCGAGGACGGCACGGTCCTGCCGCCGAACATGGCGCCGGCCCAGGGCCGGGCGGCGATCGCGGAGTGGCTCAGGGCCTCGCAGGCGGCCGCGACGCACGCCACGCGGCCCACGGGCCTCGTGGTGGACGAAATGCGCTTCCTCAGCGCGTCGCTGGTTCTTCACCGGACCACGCTCAGCGGCGAGCGCGTACCGAAGGCCGGCGGCCCGGCCGTGCCGTTCCGAACCCGGTACGTCGACCTGCTGCGGCGAACGGCGGACGGCTGGGAGGTGCTGTACCGGATCTGGAACGACGTGCCTCCGTCCCACTGATCAGCCGCACCTCATCGCTCATCGTTCGTACCTCATCGCTCATCGCTCATCGCTCACCCATGCAGATCATCATCTCGGCGATATGCACGCACGGTGGCAGCCTGCGGGAGGCGATCGGGAACGATCCTCGCCTGGAGAAGTTCGGGCTGCGGCTCGACAAGATGCAGACGCCCGGCCGCCACCCCGGTTGGCTCAAGCTCCACAGCGCCCGCGAGGTGCGCGGGGCGATCAATGTCGTCTGGGACGCCCAGTCGGATATCCTGACCGCCCGCGTGGTCACGCGCCGCACCAGCCGGCCAAGCCCGATCGTGGGCGATTTCATCACCTACCTGCTGGCGCGCCACCGGCGCCGCATCCGCGCGATCACGACCGCGGTGAAGGAGCAGGACGTCCGGCCCTGAGCGTGTCCGCTGAAACCGGCGGTTCAAACCTTCCGTCGTGTGGGCGTGTCGATTCGGCCAATGGAAGAAGGTCGCCGCCACCACCGCCGCTCGGCAAGCCAACTGACCATGTCCTTCCTTCGCCGGTTCTTCCGGGGCCGCCGTAACGACCTTGACCCGCGCGCCGGCGCCGCGGCCGACGTCGTGCTCCAGGACATCCGATACGGCGCCCGGCTCCTGCGCCGGTCTCCGGGATTCACCGCGGTGGCCGTCGTCACGATCGGCCTCGGCATCGGCGCCAACAGCGCGATCTTCAGCGTGATCAACGGCGTGATCCGGCGCCCGCTGGCGTATCCGGAGCCCGGCCGGCTGATGTTCGTTACCAGCCAGTTCCCGGCGCTCAATTTCAGCAAGTTCTGGCTCTCGGCGCCGGAGTACTTCGATTACCGCGAGCACACGCGCGCCTTCTCGAACGTGGCCGCGTTCACGACCGGGGCCGTGAACCTGAGCGAGGGCGATCGCCCGGAGCGCATCAACGCCGCCTTCGTGACGGCCAGCATGTTCGACGTGCTCGGCGTCCGGCCGCTGCGGGGCCAGCCCTTCACCGCCGAGCAGGATCTCCCGGGGGCGGAACCGGTCGTGGTGCTCTCCCATGACCTGTGGCAGCGCGCCTTTGCGGGCGATGCGTCGATCATCGGCAAACCCGTAATGCTCCAGGGGCTGAACCGGACGGTGGTGGGCGTGATGCCGCCCGGGTTCGATGTCTACGACTCGAAGGCCCAGGTGTTCGTGCCGCTCGGACTCGATCCGGCCAACCGGCAGAACCGCGGCTCCCACTTCATCTACATGGTGGGCCGGTTGTCGCCGGGGACGACGGTATCACAGGCGAACGCCGAACTGGCGGGCATGCTGCGCCGGTGGCGGGAGTGGATCCCGCAGGGGCACGTGCCGAATGACTCGACGCACCGGCTGCAGATGGTGCCCCTGCAGGACGAAGTCGTCGGCAGCATCCGGAAGGCGCTCTGGGTGCTGCAGGGCGCGGTCGCCCTCGTGCTGCTCATCGCCTGCGCGAACGTGGCAAACCTGCTGCTCGCCCGGGCCGAGACGCGCCACAAGGAGTACGCGGTCCGGACCGCGTTAGGTGCCGGCCGCGCCCGGATCCTGCGGCAGTTCGTCACCGAAGGGATGCTGCTGTCGGTGGCCGGCGCCGTTCTGGGGCTGGCCCTCGCCTGGTGGGGGCTCCGGGCCCTCCTGGCCGCGAATCCGGAGAGCGTGCCGCGGTCCGCGGAGATCACGCTCGATCCGGCCGTGCTGGGTTTCACGATCGGCGTCGCGCTCCTGACGGGCCTGATCTTCGGCCTGGCGCCGCTCCTCCACCTGGGTGAACAGACCGTCAGCCTGTCGATCAAGGAGGGTGGGTTCCGGGCGACCGGCACGGCCGCGCGGCACCGCGTCCGCCGCGGCCTGGTGATCGCGGAGATCGCGCTGGCGGTCATGCTGGTCATTGGCGCCGGGCTGCTCATCCGGACGTTCCGGAACCTGACGAGCGTCGACGCGGGGTTCGACGTGGCAGGGCGCGCGACGTTCGGCCTCGTCCTCCCCCAGGCGACCTATCCCGAGGCGCAGCGGGTGGCCCAGGTGATCGTGGACCTTTCGCAGCGGCTCGGGCAGCTGCCCGGCGTCGAGCGCGTGGCGGCGATGCAGGGGCTTCCACCCTTCCGGCAGGTGAACGCCAACGACACCCGGATCGAAGGGTATACGCCCGGTCCGGGGGACCCGCCGGCCAACGTCGACTACTACCAGACGGCGACGGCGGGGTACTTCGAGACGATGGGCATCCGGATCGTGAAGGGCCGGGCGTTCGAGGCCGCGGATGCCGTGGGGCCGCCCGTCGTCGTCATCAACGAGGCGATGGCGCGCCGGTTCTTCAGGGACAAGGATCCGATCGGCCGGCGCGTGCAGCCCTCGCTCGGTCCGAATGCGCCGATGTTCACCATTGTCGGCGTGTCGCAGGACGTGAAGCAGGGGGGCCTGGAACGTCCGGCCGGCACCGAACTGTACTTCAACTTCGAGCAGGCGCCCCGCCTGGTCGGGTTTGCGCCACGCCAGATGAACCTGGTGCTCGAGACGTCGCGGCCGCTGGAGGCGCTGGCCCCGGCCATCCGGGAGGCGGTGGCGTCCATCGATCCGGGCCTGCCGATCGTCAGGCTGCGCACGATGGAGGACGTGGTGGGCGCGTCGCTCACGCGGCAGCGGTTCCTGTCGGTGCTGCTCGGGACCTTCGCCGGCGTGGCGTTGCTCCTGGCCGCCATCGGCACGTACGGCGTGGTTTCGTACATGGTCACGGAGCGCCAGCGGGAGATCGGCATTCGCATGGCCCTCGGCGCCGGCCAGGGTCAGGTCGCGGGGATGGTCCTGCGCCAGGGGATGGGGCTGGCCGCCACCGGGATCGTGGCCGGCGTCGTGGGCGCGCTGGCCCTGTCGCGCATCACGCAGTCGCTGCTGTTCGGCGT
>JABWBJ010000192.1 GCA_013360595.1 Gemmatimonadaceae bacterium
GGCCCTCGCCGCGGACGACGACGCGCTCCACTGGCTCGCGACCGAGGTGGATGGCGACGCCCGGCGCGCGCTCAACGTGCTCGAGGCGGCGGCCGGGCACGCGGGCCAGGGCGGCAGCCTGACGAAGGAAGCCTTGCGGGAGGCGATGCAGCGTCGCGTGGCGCGGTACGACAAGTCCGGCGAAGAGCACTTCAACCTCATCTCGGCGTACCACAAGGCGCTCCGTGGCAGCGATCCGCAGGGGGCCCTGTACTGGCTGGCCCGGATGATTGACGGCGGCGAGGACCCCATGTACATCGCCCGCCGGACGATCCGGTTCGCGTCGGAAGACGTCGGGCTCGCCGATCCCCAGGCGCTGCGCGTCGCGCTGGCCGCGCGCGACGCCTGGCATGCGCTCGGCTCACCCGAAGGCGACCTGGCGCTGGCCGAGGCGGCGGTGTACCTCGCGACCGCGCCCAAGAGCAACCGGGTCTACGTGGCGTGGGGGGCCGCCCTGGAGGCGGCGCGCGAGTTCCCGGCCGAAGCCGTGCCGCTGCACATCCGCAACGCGCCGACGGCCCTGATGAAGGAGCTGGGATACGGCCGGGAATACCAGTACGCCCACGACTCGCCGGACGCCTATCTTCCCCAGCGGTACCTGCCGGACGCCCTCGAAGGAAGATTGTTCTACGAACCGGGCCCGTTCGGGTTCGAGCGGGAGATTGCGAAGCGCCTGGCGTGGTGGCGACAACGAGCGATGAGCGATGAGCCATGAGTTCGCGCATCTCATCGCTCATGGCTTCGGCAGACCTCATCGCTCATCGCTCATTTCGATAACCTCTGACCCCCGCATCCCATCTCTCGCACTCCCATTGACCTGTCGCCGCCCATCGAACGAGCGCTGCTCGTCGGGGCGCCGCTCAAACGGTCGAACGCCAGGCACTATCTGGACGAGCACCTGCTCGAGCTCGAGCGCCTGGCCGACACAGCCGGGGCCACGGTCGTGGGTTCGCTTACGCAGCAGCTCGATCGTCCCAACCCCGCCACCTACCTTGGCAAGGGCAAGATCGACGAGCTCCGCGAGCGCATCGCGGCGGAGGACGTGACCCTCGTCCTGTTCGACGACGAGCTGTCGCCCACCCAGGGGAAGAACATCGAGGATGCGACGGGGTGCCGGGTCATGGATCGCGCGGAGGTCATTCTGGACATCTTCGCCACCCGGGCGCGAAGCCGCGAGGCGCGCATGCAGGTGGAGCTCGCGCAGCTGGAGTACATGCTGCCGCGCCTGACGAGGATGTGGTCGCACCTGGAGAAGATGCGCGGCGGGATCGGGCTCCGCGGGCCGGGCGAGACCCAGCTCGAGACGGACCGGCGGCTCATCGGCCACCGGATCCGCGTCCTCAGGGAGCGGATGGAGGAGGTGAAGCAGTCGCGACTGGTGCAGCGCCAGAGCCGGCGGTCGGCGTTCCGGGTCGCGCTCGTCGGCTACACGAACGCCGGCAAATCGTCGATCCTCCGCGGGCTGAGCCGGGACGAAGAGGTCTTCGTCGAGGACCGGCTGTTCGCGACGCTGGATACGCTGTCCCGCGAGGTCGACCTGGGTGAGAGCCAGCATGCGATCGTCACCGACACGGTGGGCTTCATCCGCAAGCTGCCGCATCACCTCGTGGCGTCGTTCCGCGCCACGCTCGACGAGGTGAACGAGGCCGACCTGCTGCTCCACGTGATCGACGCGGCCCATCCGACGTGGGAAGAACAGCGCCTCGTGGTGGAGGAGGTGCTGGCCGAGCTCGGCGTCCATCCCCGTTCGATTCGACACGTGTTCAACAAGATCGACCTGCTGTCACCGCCGGACGTGCAGGCCCTGCGCGATCGCGCGGCGGCCCTGCTGCCCGGCAGCGTGTTCGTCTCGACGGCGGCTTCCGGCGGTCTCGAGCCGCTCCGCCAGGTGCTGCGCGACGCGGTGCGCGAGAACCGGCCCATTGCCGAGCTGCGCATTCCCATCGGCGACGGCCGCCTCCTGGCCGATGTGCACCGCAGCGGTGAAGTGCTGGAGCAGCGGCACGAGGGGAACGAGCTGATCCTGCGCGCCCGGATCGATGCTACCACCCTCGGCCGGCTTCGCCGCGCCGGCGCCCTCGTCCGCGCCGAATAACCCGGATACTCATTCCTCGCTGCTTCCGCTCATCGCTCATCGCTCGGTTCGCTCTCATCGCCCATCGCTCAACGCTATCTTCGTCGCATGCCCAAGGCACTCATCACCGGCATCACGGGTCAGGACGGGTCGTATCTCGCCGAGCTGCTGCTCGCGAAAGGATACCAGGTGCACGGCGTCGTACGGCGCTCGAGCGCCTTCGGGACGGGCCGGATCGAGCACGTCTACCTCGACGAGTACCTGCCGTCGCACAATCTGCAGCTGCACTACGGCGACCTGAACGACGCCTCCTCGCTGCAGCGGGTGCTGGCGCGGGTCGAGCCGGACGAGGTGTACAACCTGGGCGCGCAGAGCCACGTGCGCATCAGCTTCGACATCCCGGAGTACACGGTGGAAGTGGCCGGCGTGGGCACGCTGCGGCTCCTCGAGGCCATCCGCAACCTGGGCATGTCACCCCGGTTCTATCAGGCGTCGTCGAGCGAGATGTTCGGGAAGGTGGCCGAGGTGCCGCAGTCGGAGCGGACTCCCTTCCATCCGCGCTCGCCGTATGCCTGCGCCAAGGCGTTCGCGCACCATATCACGGTCAACTACCGCGAGAGCTACGGCCTGCACGCCTCGTGCGGGATCCTCTTCAACCACGAGAGCCCGCGGCGCGGCGAGAACTTCGTCACGCGCAAGATCACCCGCGGCCTGGCGAGGATCAAACTGGGCCTGCAGCCGCGTCTCTACCTCGGGAACCTGGAGGCGCGACGGGACTGGGGGTACGCCGCCGATTACGTCGAGGCGATGTGGCTCATGCTGCAGCAGGACACGCCCGATGATTACGTGATCGCGACCGGCGAAACGCACTCGGTGCGCGAGCTGCTCGAGGAAGTGGCCGCGGTCCTGGGCATGGATTGGGAGCCGTACGTCGACGTGGATCCGAAGTACTATCGTCCCGCCGAGGTGGACATCCTGCTCGGCGACGCCACGAAGGCCCACCGCGTCCTGGGCTGGAAGCCGAAGACCACGTTTCGGCAGCTCGTCCGCATGATGACGGAAGCGGACCTGGCGCTGGCGGAACGGGAGGCTTCGGTGCGGTCGGCGCGCTGATGCGCATGCCGGATCTGTCGGCCGGTCGCACGTAAGCACGAGGGGAAGGCCTCGGGGGACTGACGCCCGCGTGCCTTCCCCTCTGTTGTCGAGTGGTCGCGCAGGGACTCGAACCCCGGACCTCTGGTATGTGAGACCAGCGCTCTAACCAGCTGAGCTACGCGACCGGCGGGCAGGAAGGTTAATGAGCGCAGAGCGCCAGGGGCAGAGGGATCGGCGTGCGTCCGTGAAGAACACGGCGCCGACGGGGCACCGCCCCGGGCCGGACGACGTCCATGCCTGGATGGCGTCAGCGAGGGTTGGCCGGGACGGCCTCCATCAGCAGGCGCAGCGCCTCGTCGCGGGCGCGGGCCCCGGCGGCGGCGCCTCGGTACTTGCCGAGCCTGACGACGACGAGGTCGCGGTCCGGGACGATGATCGTGCTCTGGCCCCCGGCGCCGCTCATGTAGAACGACTCCCTGGGGATGGGCATGCCGCCGTCACCGTTCACCCAGAAGAACCCGCCGCCGTAGATCGGTCGTCCATCGGCCTGCCAGGCGGGGGCGACGGTCTTCACGTAATCGACGTACCCCTCGGGGAGCAGGCGCTCGCCGTTCCAGACTCCGTCCCGGAGGTACAGGTTCGCCAGCCGCGCCCAGTCGCGGGCGGGGAGGAATTCGTACCCCTGCGTCAGGAAGTTGCCGTAGGGGTCGGTCAGCAGCACCGCGTTGCGGATCCCGATCCGGTCGAACAGAACGCGCTGCGGGAACGAGTGGTAGTCCTGGCCCAGCTTCTCGACCGCCAGTCGGATGAGGTAATTGGCGAGTACCGGGTCGGTGTTGCGGTAGCGGCCGACGGTATTCGGCGGCCACTGTTGCGGCCGGGTGGCGGCCCACTCGAAGGCGTTGCCGGCGCCGGTGTAGTACCAGACGTGATCGGGGTAGCCGGCCGCGGGATCGTAGCCAGGGTCCTGCGGGGCGCGGATGCGGAGACCGCTGGACATGCGCATGATGTCCATGATGCGGATGGCCTGACGAGGATCGCCCGGCTGCTGCCACTGCGGGATGGGCGCGGCCTGGTCCAGTCGATAGGCGCCCAGCTGGATCAGCCGGGCCAGGATCGTACCGGTCAGGCTCTTGCCCATGGACCAGCTCTCGAGCGGCGTGTGGATGCCGATGCCGTCGCCGTATCGCTCGCCGAGGAGGCGCCCCTTGTACGTGACGAGGAAGGCCTCGGTCATGGCCTCCGGCGGTCCCATCCCCGCATCGAGCGCCTGCGCCACCTTGGCGGAGTCGACGCCCGCCGGCCACGCTTCGTCGGGCACGAGGTCCCCGATGGGCCAGGGCGTCGTGGCCGCGTCAGGCAGGTTGGGCCTGACGATGGACGGGGTGAAGAAGACCGAGTCCCGGTCCCTGGGGAGGGCGATGCACCCCTGGCTGCCGTACCGTCTGGCCACGCGCCAGACGCCGGTGTCGAGCTTCAGCCGGACCGTCTGCGTGGCCCGGTCGATGATGGTGTCGGTGACGCGCGCGCGTTCCTCGAGCGGGCCGGTGAAGAAGCCGACGTTGGCGGCGGCATCGGCGGGGTCGAGGCCGGTGATGAAGACGGCGGCGCAGAGCGTGGTGGCGAAGCCGGCGGTGTGCAGCTCGAGTGGATCGCCGGGGGGAGGGGTCCAGGCACCGGGGAGCTGGAGCGAATCACCGCGAGCGATGACCGCGGCCAGCGGATTGGCGTCGCCGGGGTCCGATTCGCGGGCACAGCCGGCGACGGCGAGCGCCAGCGCGGAGGCGATGCGTCGGGCGTTGATGGGCATGCGGGAAGTTACGGTCCCGCGATCAGGACGCGAGAGCCAGGCGCCGGAGCAGCGCCGGGCAGGCGCCGGCGCCACGGACATGGGCCCTGCAGGGCTCGAACCTGCGACCGTCGGATTATGAGTCCGCTGCTCTGACCAGCTGAGCTAAGGGCCCTGCGGGAAACATAGCGGCGAGCGCAAACGGCAGAACGCACGGTGCGCCCTCCGGCGCCACCCCGGTCACGGCACGGCTCAGGAGCGCCACGCGCCCAGGACTTCCTCCGGATCCACGGTCGCGGCTCCGAGCTTGCCGACCTCCACGCCGGCGGCGTAGTTGGCGACCACCGCCGCCTCGAAGACGCTCGC
>JABWBJ010000193.1 GCA_013360595.1 Gemmatimonadaceae bacterium
GAGCAGCTCGTTGATGGTCGGCGGATGGGCTTCGGCATCGCCCACGGTGGCGAGCTGGCTCTCGGCGAGGGCGATGCTCCCCATGATCGTGTCGACCGCCTTGCCGTCGAGCAGAGCCGCCAGCACGTCCTCGGCGTAGTCGAGCGACACTTCGGCCACGAACGAGCCCGTCGCGTCCGTGATCGCCGCGGTCGCCAGCGAGGGAATGGCGATGGACCCACTCGTGCCGGCGACCGTGAAGCGTGGAGCCGTGGCGGCGAGCGCCGGGCCACGGCCGAACCGGCGCCGACCTTCACGGGGATGCCTAACGTCCTGACCGGGCCCTCGACCGGATGCTCGACCACCTCGACCATCCGCCGCGCGGCCGTGTGCGGGGCGGCCAACACCTGCCCGTAGTTCAGGATCGGCCCGCAGGGAACCCCGGCTGCCAGCAGGCGATCGACCCACTCGCTGACCGGCCGTTCTGCCAGCGCCTGCTCGATTTCCGCGGCCAGGAACGCGCGATGGGCCATCCGGTCGTCGTTCGAGCGGCACCGGGGATCGACCACCAGTTCGGGGCGGCCCAGGAGGTCGCAGAGCCGCTCCCACTGGTTCGTCGTGAGCGCGGCGATGGTCAGCCAGCCGTCCCCCGCGCGGAAGGCCTGGTATGGCGCGCTGAGACGATGCGCCGAACCCTGCGGGCGCGGCACCTCGCCCGTCGTCCAGTACTCGGTCGCCTCCCAGACGGAGAAGCCGAGCGCGGCCTCGAAGAGCGACGTCTCGACCCGCTGGCCGAGTCCGGTGCGAACGCGGGCCAGGAGCGCTGCCTGGATCCCGGTGGCCGCGTAGAGCCCGGCCGCGAGGTCCGAGATCGGGACACCGCACTTGACCGGTTCGCCGGCGTCCGATTCGGAGCCCGTCACGCTCATCACACCCGACATCCCCTGGGCAATCAGGTCGAATCCGGGACGGTCGGACCACGGGCCGGTCTGGCCGAAGCCGGAGATGCTGGCATACACGAGCCGCGGATTGATGGCCTGCAGTGCCGCGAACCCGACGCCGAGCCGCTCGGCGACGCCGGGCGTGAAGTTCTCGACGAAGACGTCGGCGGTGCGCGCGAGGTCGAACAGCCGTTCGCGAGCCGCCGGCTCCTTGAGGTCGAGGACGACACTCCGCTTGTTCCGGTTGAGGGCGAGGAACGGGGCGCGATCGTGGCCCCTGAGCTGCAGCCGGTCCCCGCCCATCGCCCGCGACAGGTCGCCGCCCGGCGGTTCGACCTTGATGACGTCGGCGCCGAGATCCGCGAGGAGCATCGTGCAGAAGGGGCCGGCCATGACCTGCGTCAGATCGACGACCCGAACCCCTTCGAGTGGCAGCATCATGCGCCCCCTCCGTGTGCGGGCAGAGAGCGCCCTTCGCCCGGCCTCAGGCCTTCTGCTTCAGCATGCCTCCCACGAGCGGAAGGACCAGGCCCACCAGCGCGGACGCCGTGATGTTGCCGGCCTGCGCATTGCCGCCCATCATGCCGGCGAGGGTCCCGCCCAGCACCTGACCGCCGGCAATGCCGCCCAGTGCGCCGAGCACGCTGTTCATCGCCGGCCCGAGGCTCTTCGCCTTGTTGACGACCCCGGCGATGTTGCCGCCCGCGACGCCGCTCAACGCCTGGATGAGAAGGCCTGCGATGTCCATGGATCCTCCGGAGGGGAGTGCGAACCGGCTCGTGGCGTGAAGATGCCGGTTCCGGGGTGGAGCGCAAGACGGTGACGGCGCCCGCCGGCCGACGCGGAGATCGGCGGTTCGGACGCCAGGCAGGCCGGGGTGCGGCGCGCGCCACCGGGCGACGTCAGGGTCCCGGCGCCGGCACGGGCCCCGGACGCCGGGCGTACTGGTCGAGGCCGAGCCCCAGCGAGATGGTCGCGACCACGATCGCAGCCGACGTGAAGAACGGAATCCCCTGGCCGAGGGTATCGAAGGCGAAGCCGGCCCAGAGCGGCGCGATGATCCGCGACACGCCGCCGAAGCTCTGCTGCAGCCCCATGTACAGGCCGCGATCCGCGGGGTTGATGACGCGGGACAGGAGCGCGGTCACGCAGGGGAACGTAAAGGCCGTGCCTAACGGCAACATGGCCACGGCGACGGCGAGCACCCAGAGATTCGGTGCGAGCGGCATCCCGGCCAGGCCCAGCGACAGCAGCACGAGGCCGACGCGCGACAGGCGCGCCTCCCCGATCCGGTCCACGAGCTTCCCGAGCAGCAGCACGCGCGCGAAGACCGAGATGCTCCCGATGTACATGAAGAAGTACCCGATCGTCCTCTCGGTCACCTGAAACTCGGCGTTCAGGAAGAGCGGCAGCACGGGAAAGATCCCCTGGAAGGCCCCGATGGCGATGGCGTAGATCCAGATCAGCCGCGACGACGGGTCGCTGCCGTGCGTCAGCACCCGGAGCACCGCCTCCCGCGGCCGGCGGCGCTCCGACTCGTGGTGCTGATGCTCCTTCGACTCCTTGAGGTACTTCCACGCGAACAGGATCGTGATGGCGCACAGCAGGGCCGCGACGATGCCCGGCGCCGCCTCGCCCATGCGCAGCTCGGGACTCCCCGGCACGAGGTCGCGCTCCCCCAGCACGACCGCGAAGGCCCCGACCACCGGCCCTAACGCGACCCCGAGGTTCGTCGCCGCCGACAGCCACCCCAGGCTTCGGGCGCGGTCCCCGGGTTCGGTCGTGTCGGCCACGTAGGCCTGGATGACGCCCACCGTCCCGCCGCCGGCCCCCTGCACGATGCGCGAAAGAAACAGCACCCAGAGCGATTCCGCGAACCCGAACACGAGGTAGGCGACCCCGGCCGCGCTGAGCGCGATCAGCAGCGCCGGCCGGCGGCCGAACTTGTCCGAGAAACGGCCCCAGAGCGGCGAGCTGAGGAGCTGCGCCACCGTAAACGCCGACGCGATGATCCCCGACAGGATGCCGATCCCCAGGTGCATCCCCATGAGTTCCACGCCCTCGCCGCCCAGCTTCTTCACATAGAAGGGCAGCAACGGAACCACCATCAGCAGCCCGACCATGTCCATGAAGGCGGTCGCCATCAGGACCATCAGCTTGGGCGGAATCTTCCGGAGCTCGCGGCCGAGCACGTACAGGAGGCCGCCGCCGATGACCGCCAGGACGAGGCGGACGACCGGCGACGAAAGCGCGTGCGTGACGTCGACCTGCATCGTCAGGGGAGCGGTCTGCCGAGGGCCGCGGGCGGCACCGCGCGGCCGACCACTCCAGCGAGGGCGACGATGGTCAGGAGGTAGGGGATCATCTCGACGAACTGGGACGGAATGAGCTGGAGACCCTGGAGCTGGATCTGCAGCGTCTCCGCCGCGGCAAACAATATGCAGGCCGCCGCGACGCGCGTGGGCCGCCAGTTGCCGAAGATCACCGCCGCCAGCGCGATGAAGCCGCGTCCCGCCGTCATGTTGTCGGTGAACTGGTGCTGGTCGAGGGCGAGATACGCACCACCCAGGGCCGCCAGCGCACCGGCCCCGAGCACCGCCAGCCAGCGTACGCGCGCCGGGGGCACGCCGAGGCTCTCCGCGGCCTCCGGCTTCTCGCCGACCGCCCGGACCCGGAGGCCGAAGGGCAGGCGGGTCAGCAACCACGCGACGCAGGGGAGCGCCAGCACGCCGGCAAGGATCAGTGGATTGGCCAGCGACCCGAACAGCGTGCCGAGATCCGACGTTCCCTCGGCGCTACCCAGGAACCAGTCGAAGCCGGGGACGCGTGGTGAGTTCGAGGAGCTGTCGAAGGCGAGCCGGAGGAAGAACCGCGTGGTGCCGATCGCGAGCAGGTTGATTGCGATCCCGACGACCACCTGGTTCGCGCGGAACCGGATCGACGCCACCCCGTGCAGGGCGGCCGCCGCGACGCCGCCGGCGATGCCGCACAACAGTCCGATCCAGGCCGACTGCGCATAGAAGCTGCCGAGCGCCGCGCAGAAGGCGCTGGTCAGCATCCATCCCTCGAGCGTGAGCGCAATGATCCCGGCCCGTTCCGAGAGCACGCCCCCGGACGCCGCGAGCAGGTAGGGCGTCGCGATGCGCAGCGTCTGGACCAGGAAGGCGACGACGATCATGCCGGCTTCCTGGCCCCGGCCGCCAGCCGCTGCACCTCGGGGACGGTGGCCGCGACGGCGATGATCACCACGGCCGTGAGCACTTCCACCATCTGCTTGGGCACGATGGCGTTCACCGCGAGTCCGCCTTGCGAAATGGTCGCGAACAGGAGCGCGGCGACCGGCACGCCGGCGGGATGGTTGCGCCCGACGAGGGCCACGGCGATCCCGAGGAACCCGGCGCCGGCGGCGAACCCTTCCTCGTAGTACTGCTTGTAGCCGAGCACGTAGTTGACGCCGCCGAGGCCGGCCAGCGCGCCGGCCATCGCCAGCGCGCGAAAGTGGATCGCGCCGACGCGCGCGCAGGCCTGCATCGCGACGACCGCATCGGGAATCATCGGCAGATAGATGGTGACGCGGTCGCCCTTCTTCACGCCGAGATGGCGCAGCGCATTGGCCAGTTTGCACACGCGCTCGTACAGTTCGCGATAACTGATCCGCTGCGAAGGCGTGGCCGGATCGTCGGGCTCGAAGATCAGCGCGGTCTTGTCGCCGCGGGTCGCGAGGTGGCGATCGAGGCAGTTCACGCTGGCGTTGAGTTCGCCGTCTTCGAACCAGCGGATGTGGAAGTCCTCGACGTGGTAGCTCACGTCCTTGATCTTCGTCGGCGCCTTGAACCAGTCCAGACGCTGCGCGATGCGGCCCCAGTAGGCCTCGGGATCGGCGACGGCGGCGGCGTAGTCGCGTTCGTAGTCTTCGCGTCGGATGCGCGCGCGCGCCGCGAAATCGGCGGGCACGGGATAGACGGACGGGGCGGTGTCGGTCTGCGACATGAGGGCTTCCTCCGCGGGATGACGGGACGAGTCTGCGCACAGTGTGCCGCAATCGCGTCGTTTTGCGCTGCAACATCGCGCTTAGACCATGGTCGCAAAAACCGCCGTATCCCGCGTTCCTTCGACCAATGGCGAATAGGCGATGCGGTCGAGCGCGCACAGTCTGCGCTCACCGTGCATCCGCATGCGCCCTCGGGAGGGGCTCACCATGAATCATCGACTGCATTGCAGACGGCCGCTGACATTGTCGCTGCTGGTCTGTCTGCTGGCGCCGGGCCTCGCGCTCGCGCAAAGCGCCACGCCGAAGGAACAGCAACTGGAGGCGCGCGTCGCCGAGCTGGAGAAAATCGTCCAGCAACTGATCGCGCAACAACAGCAGACCGAAACCAACGTC
>JABWBJ010000194.1 GCA_013360595.1 Gemmatimonadaceae bacterium
GAGGCGGGGCCGGTCGCGAACTACCGGCTCCCCGGCCTCCCGGAGCCGATCGCGCCGGCCGCGAGGTCACACACCCGCCTGGCGCGCCGCGCGCACGGTGTTCTTGAGCAGCATCGCGATCGTCATCGGTCCTACGCCGCCGGGCACGGGCGTGATGTGCGAGGCCACGGCGCGGGCGCTGTCGAAGTGGACGTCGCCGACCAGGCGGTACCCTTTCGACGCCGACGGATCGTCCACGCGGTTGATGCCGACGTCGATGACGACGGCGCCCGGCCGGATCATGTCGCCGGTGAGCATCTCCGGCCTGCCGATCGCCGCGATGACGATGTCGGCCCGCTTCGTGTGGAACGCCAGGTCCCTCGTCCGGCTGTGGCAGACGGTGACCGTGCCATCGGCCCCCGCGCCGGACTGGATGAGCAGGGCGGCCATCGGCTTGCCGACGATATTGCTGCGGCCGACGATCACCACCTCCTTGCCGCGCGTGTCGATCCCGTAGCGGACGAGGAGCTCCTGGACCCCCGCGGGCGTGCAGGGCGCGAAGCCGTCCTTCTCGCCGATGAGCAGCTTGCCGACGTTCACCGGATGGAAGCCGTCCACGTCCTTCGCCGGCGCGATGCGCCTGACGACCGTATTGGCGTCCATGTGCTTCGGCAGCGGGCTCTGGACGAGAATGCCATGGACCGACGGGTCGGCGTTGAGGCGATCGATGATCGCCTCCAGCTCGGCCTGCGGCGCGCTGGCCGGGAGCCGGATCGTCTCGCCCTTCATGCCGGCTTCGATGGAGGCCTTCTCCTTCGACCGGACGTAACTCTGGCTCGCCGGATCCTCGCCGACGATCACGACGGTAAGGCCCGGCGTGATGCCTCGAGCTTTGAGCGCGGCCGTTTCGGCCGCCACGTCGGCGCGGACCGCTTTCGCGACCGCCACGCCGTCGATCAGGACGGCCCCTGGCGTGGTGCCGGCCTCCCGCCCCGTCCCCGACGCCTGAACCCTCGTCTCACCTGGCAAAGTCCACCGCCCTCGTTTCTCGGATGACCACCACCTTGATCTGCCCCGGATACTGCAGTTCCGACTCGATGCGCCGCGCGATCTCGTCGGACAGCGACGTCATGCGGGCATCGTCCACGTCCTCCGGCGTCACGAGCACGCGCACCTCGCGGCCGGCCTGGATCGCGTACACCTTGTCCACGCCCCGATAGCTCGACGCGATCTTCTCGATGCCTTCGAGCCGTTTGACATAGGTCTCGAAGGCCTCCCGCCGCGCGCCCGGCCGTGAGCCGGAGATCGCGTCCGCCGCCTGCACCAGGACCGACACCTCGCTCTCGTGCGGGACGTCGTCATGATGGGCGGCGATGCAGTTCACCACCAGCGGGTGTTCACCGTACTTGGTGGCGACCTCGACGCCCAGCTGAACGTGGGTCCCTTCGTGTTCGTGCGTGAGCACCTTGCCGATGTCGTGCAGCAGCGCGCCGCGCTTGGCCATGGTCGCGTCGAGGCCGAGCTCCGCCGCCATGATGCCGGCCAGGTGCGCCACTTCCTTCGAGTGATCGAGGATGTTCTGGCCGTAGCTCGTCCGGTACTTCATCCGGCCGATGAGCTTGATGAGCTCCGGGTGGAGGCCGTGGATGCCCGTCTCATAGGCGGCGCGCTCCCCGAGCTCGACGATCTGCGACTCCACTTCCTTCTTCGACTTCGCCACGACCTCCTCGATGCGGCCCGGATGAATCCGGCCGTCGGCCACGAGCTTCTCGAGGGCGAGGCGCGCGATCTCCCGGCGCACGGGATCGAAGCAGGACACGACCACGGTGTCCGGCGTGTCATCGATCACCACGTCGACGCCGGTCGCGAGCTCGAACGCGCGGATATTCCGGCCCTCCCGGCCGATGATGCGCCCCTTCATCTCGTCGCTGGGCAGCGAGACCGCCGCGACCGAGATCTCGGAGGTGTGCTCCGACGCGATCCGCTGGACGGCCAGGGCGACGATCTTCTTCGCTTCGCGCTCGGCATCGCGCTTCGCGGTCTCCCGGATCTCGCGAATGCGGTTGGCGGCATCCGCCTCCGCCTGAGCCTCCATCCGCTGGATCAGCTCGGCCTTGGCCTCTTCCTGCGACAGGCCGGCCAGGGCTTCGAGCCGGCGGCGTTCCTCGGACGCCAGCTTCTCGAGCTCCTGCTCCCGCTCCCCGACGAACTTCTCCCGCCGGCCCAGTTCGGAGGCTCGCTTTCCGAGGTCCTTCTCCCGGTTCTCGACCAGTTCCAGCTTCCGCTCCAGCTGCGTCTCCTGCTCGTCCAGCCGGCGCTCCTCGCGTTCGATCTCCTCACGGCGGTGTCTGGCCTCGGCCTCCCAGGCCTCCCGGAGCTTGATCTGCTCCTCCTTCCCGGCGATCACCGCCGCCTTCCGTGCGGACTCGGCCTCGCGCTCGGCGTCGGCGAGGATGCGGCGCGCCGTCTCCTCGGCGCTGGACTTCGAGGCCGCCAGACGTCGAACCTCCGCGGACCGGCCCTGCCGTGTACCCAGAAAGAAAAACGCCGCGGAGGCGACCACGACGGCAACGCCAGACGCAGCGAGATAGATCGGGTCCATTTATGGCTCCAGCGCGACCGCAGCCGCGACCCACAGGGAGAACCACGGCGGGCTGGACCGCGAGCGCTTGCCGCGAACCCGGGCGGACGCCGACGCAGGGCGTGAACCGGGGAGCGCTAACTCAAGCGGCTGCTTGGACCTGCACCGCACCGCAGAACGAGTTTCGAAGGTATGCCCGGGCGTCTGAAAAGGCAATCCGGAGCCCGGGTTCGCCGGACTCGCGTCCTGAGTGGCCGCGCGACTCCAGGCCGGTCGACGACTGGCCGCCCCGTCACCCGGATGCCAGAATGACCGCATGACCAGTCCCGGGCTCCGTTTCATCGCGTACGTCCGCCGGCTCTTCAGGCTCCGGGACGAGACGGACGAGGCCCTCACGGTCGAGGAGATCAAGGCCAGTATCGACTTCCGCGGGGGGAACCTCTGGGCGCTCGTGCTGGCGATCGTCGTCGCCTCGGTCGGACTGAATGTCAACTCGACGGCCGTCATCATCGGCGCGATGCTCATCTCACCGGTCATGGGTCCCATCATGGGGGCGGGGCTCGGCCTCGGTCTCAACGATGTCGACCTGCTGCGGCGGTCGGTTCGCAACGTGGCGATCGCGGCGGTGGTCAGCGTCCTCACGTCCGCCCTGTACTTCGCGGTTTCGCCGCTGGCCGAGGCCCAGTCCGAACTCCTGGCCCGGACACGCCCCACCATCTACGACGTTCTGATTGCGCTGGCCGGCGGCACAGCCGGGATCGTGGCGATCAGCCGCCGTGGCGCACGCGGCAACGTCATCCCCGGGGTCGCGATTGCCACGGCCCTCATGCCGCCGCTCTGCACGGCGGGGTTCGGTCTCGCGCAGGGCGACATCGCGTTTTTTGCCGGCGCGCTGTACCTGTTCCTCATCAACTCCCTGTTCATCTGCCTGGCCACGCTCGGCGTCGTCAGGCTGCTCCGCTTCCGGCGCGTGGTGGACCTCGACCCGGCGCACGCGCGCCGGATGCGCGTTCGCATTGCGGTCGCGACCGCCATGGCCGTCATCCCCAGCGTGTACGTCGCGTGGCAGGTCGTGCTCGAGTCGAGATACCAGGCGGCCGCCCGGCGATACGTCGCCGAGCACCTCACCTTTCCGAACCGGGTGACGGTGAACACGGCCACCCGATTCGGCCGGGACTCGTCCACCATCGAGGCAACGCTGCTCGGACCGCCACTGGCGCCCGAGACGATGGACGTCCTGAAGCAGCGCCTCGAGTCGTACGGGTTGCGGCGCACGCGGCTCGTGATCCATCAGCCCGACCAGGCGGATCTCCCGGAGCAGATGACGAGAATGCGCGCCGGGATCCTGGAGGATCTCTATCGCCGGAACGAAGCGGCCCTCGAAGCGCGCGATGCGCGAATTCGAGTCCTGGAATCCGAGGTGGTCCGGCTGCGCACCGGAGAGCTCCCGATGCGCGAGGTGACGAACGAGCTGTCCGTCCTCTATCCGACGCTCCGTTCGCTCATGGCCGGCCGCGCACTGACGGTCGGATCGCCGGATTCCGTGGCGACCGTGGTGGCGACGTGGAGCCGCCTGCCGTCGCCGGCCGATCGATCCCGCATCCAGCGGTTCCTCATGGAGCGGCTGCGGCTCGATTCACTCCGCGTGCAGCACATCGCGGCGCCCTGACGCGCGACCGTCCGCGCGGCGGAACTGTCGAAACGGGTAGAGGAACTGCTCCACGAAGCTCATCGTCCACTGCCGCGCGGAAAGACGCGCGGGCGGCTGAAGGTTCACACCCTCCACGCCGGTCGCGGGATACTCGTCGTAGTGGGGATAGAGCGTCCCGAAGAGCCGGTCCCAGACCGTGAGTATGACGCCGAAGTTCCGGTCGCGGTGCCTGGGCTCGATGGAGTGATGGATCCGGTGGAACTGCGGCGACACCAGGATGAACCGGAGGGGACCGAAGTTGAGGCGGATGTTGGCGTGGATCAGCCGCGTGTACCAGATCATGACCGCTCCGTAGCCCATGATCGTGGGGTGCGACAGCGGAAACATGAACAGCGGAACGAACATGACCGCCTGCGCGATGAGGTACTCCACCGAATGGACCCGGAGGTCGGTGAAGAGGTTCATCTCGCGCTGGGAGTGGTGAATCACGTGGAAGTGCCAGAACGCCGTGACCTTGTGCCGGACCCAATGGTGGAACCAGTTGAGGAAGTCGGACAGGAGAAAGGCCGCGATGACGGTCAGCGGCACGGGCCACAGATCGCTGCCGTTGAACGCGAACCCCCCGGTGGCGCCGTCATACGCCATGCGCAGCGCGCCGATGTACGCCGGGAGAATGGCCATCTTGAACAGCCCGTCCAGATTGAACCACACGAAATCCTGGGCGAGGGCCCGGGAGAGGACCTTCTGGTTCCTGACCGCGGGCCACAGCACCTCGAGTCCGAGGATGGCAGCGACGAGGAGGTAGAACCACGGACTGAGATAGATCCGGGCGGCCGCCTCGTACATCGCGCTCACAGGCTCGGGCAGGGCGGCCAACCAGTGGTCTGCGGGTGACACGATCTCTCTCTGGCGTTGTGGTCAGCACGGCGACCGCTGCTCCTCAAGAAGACCGCCGGCAGCCCTCGCCCGCAACCGGCGCGGGCGCCACCGCCCTCACCGCATGATCACCGCGGCGCCAGGCGGGGGGACGGGGGGGCCAGCGCCGCGCCGGATGGTGGC